>JBAVPI010000696.1:0-1636 GCA_049692915.1 Pyrinomonadaceae bacterium | reverse complement strand
TGACACAACCGCGCACGACTCTCTATCATCCTGACTTCCCGCGTGGGGCAGTAGCTCAGTTTGGCAGAGCGCCGCGTTCGCAATGCGGAGGTCAGGAGTTCGACCCTCCTCTGCTCCACCACCTTTTCTTAAGCTTTTTCAAGTTTTCGCTCCTGAGAGGCAGGCCCGCCAGCTTGCCTCTTTTCTTTTTTGACCGACGTTTGCCGCGCCGATCCCTTCCCGGCCAGTTTTTCGACCGCCTCGCGCTTCGCCTCTTCCATTGCATGCGAGTAGCGTTTGGTCGTCCTGATGTCGCCGTGGCCGAGCACTTCGGCGATCACGACGATGTTCACTCCGGCATCGGCCATGCGCGTCGCCGCCGAATGTCTGAGGTCGTGAAAGCGAAGGTCTTTAATCTTCGCCGTCTCGCACGCCGCGCCGAACGGGTTCTTGATATCCACCAACTGCCCGCCGGTCTTCGGACTTGGGAGAACGTGCCCGCTCGTCTTGGGCTGTCGCTCTAACATCTCGCGCACCGCCGCGTTCATCGGCACGACTCTATCTTTCGCGCTTTTGGTGTCTCGAACGTGAATCACGCCGCGCGGAAAATCCACATCGAACCATCGCAGCTTAAAAAGCTCGCCGCGCCTCATGCCGGTGTTGATTGCCATTACGACGACGTTGCATAGCCACTCATGCCCGGCCAGTGCTTCAAGTAATGCCTTTTCCTCTTCGCGCGTCAGATACCGGCTGCGCTGATTGTCCATGCGCATCGGCCTGACCCTGCGGCAAGGGTTGGAGTCAATCAACTCGTCATCAACTGCCAGCGTGAGAACGGACGACAGCACGGCCAGCTCGCGGTTGACTGTGGCCGGGCTGCGCTTGCGTTCGTAGCGGGTCATAGATTCGCTTCTTTCACGCTTGAACTTTTCCACGTCGGCCTTTTTGATCTCCTTCAAAGTTCGGCCCTCGAAGAAATCACAAAGCACGCCCGCGATCTGTTCATCTCGCGCAAGGGAGCGTTTCTTGTTCGTTTTTTGCAGCGGCAGATATGTGCCCTTCACAAAATCATTAAAGAGCGTGTCCGGTTCCGGCTCAACTGGCGTCGGGTTGTATCTTTCGTTGAAGATGTCATCCCAAACTTTTTCCGCCGCCTGAACCGCTTGCGCGTGGTTGCGCGCTTCGAGAAGTGCGCCACGGTAGCGTCTTCCCCTGATGGTGAAATCGTAGTAATAGCTCTTGCCGATCTCACCGGGTTTCCTGATGTTGATTTTCATGTGCTCGCTCTCCATTTCGGGAAAGCAGCCGTCAAAAGGGCGGCTACTTTACCACGCGGAGGGGCGCGCGGCGCGCACTCGTTTTCGCTGTTTGATTCGTCCACTCCATTAGGTCGCCCCAGTGGAACCGGACACACACGCCGACTTTTCTAAACGGTACTTTCTTCTTCGACACCCAACTGTAAAGCGTGCCCGGCTTCACTCCGAGCAAAGCCGACGCTTCGTTGATGTCCAAAAGCTTTTCGTAGATGTTCTCCATCACTTACGCCCTCACGACGCCGACGCGGTTGGCTGCGTAAGTGGCCGCGCTGCGGGCGATCTTCTGAACCTCATCCGCGGTCAAATGCGGCGCGCACCGGCGCGCGTTGATGTCCGACAAC
>JBAVPI010000695.1:0-3457 GCA_049692915.1 Pyrinomonadaceae bacterium | reverse complement strand
GTGCGGGCACGCTGGCCGCATGCGCGCGTCCTGACGAACGGCGGCAACTGCCGCTCAAACGACATCAACTGGGTACACTCCGTACATCACGCGTGGCCTCCCTCGGACAAAGACGCGCCCGCGTGGTTCAAGGCGAAGAATCGCTTCGCGTATGCGCTTGCCTGCCGTCGCGAGCGACGCGCCATCCGTGCCGCTCGCTTCGTCGTCGCCAATTCAGAGCGCACGCGCCGCGACCTCATAGAGCATCTCGGCATCAGCCCCGAACGGGTACGCGTGATCTATCTCGGCAGCGATGCGAAACAGCATCAGCCGCCGACACCGCGAGAGCGAAGGAGCGCGCGTGCGCGTCTGGGTGTTGTGGACGGGCGACCGTTGATTGTGTTCGTCGGCGCGCTCGGCCACGATCAGAATAAAGGGTTCGATACGCTGTGGCGCGCGTGGAAAATCGTGAGTGCGCGTGCGGGTTGGGATGCTGACTTGGTCGTGGCGGGCGCAGGACGCGGCTTGAAACGTTGGCGCGAGAGAATCGCCGCAGAAGATTTGGGCGGGCGCGTTCGCCTCATCGGTTTCACGGAGCGAATCGGCGAAGTCTATGCCGCCGCCGATCTGCTGGTCAGCCCCGCGCGCTATGAAGCTTACGGCCTCAACGTGCACGAGGCCGTCTGCCGCGGCGTCCCCGCGCTCGCGAGCCGCACAGCCGGAGTCGCCGAGCTTTACACGCCGGAGCTTTCGGAAATGCTTCTGCCGGACGCGGAAGACTACGCCGACCTCGCCGCGCGACTTTTGCGCTGGCGCGGCGAGGTCGAGGAATGGAAAGCGAGTTTCGCGCCGCTGTCGGCAAAGTTGAGGGCGCGTGGTTGGGACGAGGTGGCCGCGGAGATCATTTCCTTCGTCGAGCATGAATCGCACGCGACGCAAGGCGATGCGGCATACGTCGTTTCCTGCACGGCGTAGGTGTTGAACTGTCTTCGCAGCGTGAATGTTTAATTGTGAGTGATATGCCGCGAGTGATTTGCTTTCTGACATGAGTCGCACCAGACGTTTCATCGGCGGTGTCGGGTTTGGTTACGTCAATCAGTTTCTGGTGAC
Organism: Pyrinomonadaceae bacterium; assembly: GCA_049692915.1. Taxonomy (GTDB): domain Bacteria; phylum Acidobacteriota; class Blastocatellia; order Pyrinomonadales; family Pyrinomonadaceae; genus JAIVJG01. The sequence goes on along the minus strand of JBAVPI010000695.1, from coordinate 2,368 downwards.
GCTGGCGGGGCTGTGGCTGACGCCGTTTCTGCTCGCGCGGACGGGCCAGCACGATTACGGTCTGTGGCTCGTCGGCACGCAACTGCTCGCCTATCTCATGCTGATGGACTTCGGCGTGGTCGCGTTGCTGCCGCGCGAGACGGCGTTCGTCGCTGGCCGTCTTGGGCGGACGGTGGGCGTCTCGCGTGAATTGTCGGCGCACGTCGGCGAGACGGCGCGGCTCGTGTTGTGGCAGACGCCCTTCGTCGCCCTCGCCGCACTCCTCTTCTGGTTGCTCATGCCCGCGGAGTGGCAGGCGTTGCGCTGGCCGCTCGCGTGCGTGCTGCTGGCGTTCGTCGTGACGTTCCCTCTGCGTGTCTTTCAAGCCGTCTTGCAGGGCTTGCAGGACTTGGAATTTCTCGCGAAGACACAGACCCTGACGTGGCTCTTGAGCACGGCGCTGACGGTCGTACTCGTCTATGCGAACTGCGGCCTCTACGCGCTGGCTCTGGGCTGGGTGGCGGCGCAGTTGTTGGCTGTGCCCGTCGCGCTTCTGCGCATGCGTCGTCGCTTCCCTGAAGCTCTGCCCGCGCGCCTTCCCGCGTTGCCGTGGGAATCGGCGCGCGGGAAACTCGGCAGAGGCTTCTGGGTCAGTCTTAATCAGGTCGCCACCGTCCTTCTGGTCGGGACGGACGTGCTCGTCGTCGGCAGATTTTTAGGCCCGGCGGCGGTCGTCCCCTACGCCTGCACGGGTAAGCTCATCGCCGTGCTCGCCAACCAGCCGCAGATGCTGATGCAGGCGGCGATTCCGGCCCTGAGCGAGATGCGCGCGGGCGCGCGGCGCGAACATTTGTCGAGCGTCTGCGTCGCGCTCTCTCAGGCGATGCTTCTGGTGAGCGGCGCGGTCGTCTGCGTGACGCTGGCCGCCAATCAGGGCTTCGTCAACTGGTGGGTCGGCGCGGGTCAATATGGCGGCTTCACGCTGACGGCGTTGCTGCTCGTCAGTCTCCTGTTGCGTCACTGGAATTTGACGGTCGGTTACATCCTCTTCGCCTTCGGCCACGAACGGCGTCTGGCGATTACGGCGCTCATTGACGGCGTCGTGACGGTCGGCGCAGGCATCATGCTCACGCGTTGGCTCGGACTGGTGGGTGCGCCGCTCGCTTCCATCATCGGCGTCTGTCTGGTGAGTCTGCCGGGCAACGTCTCGGCGCTGGCGGGCGCGAACGCGACGCCCGTCAAGGGATTGATGCGCGCACTCGCGCCGTGGTTCTGGCGATTCTGCCTGCTCGCGCTCGCGGCGGGCACGTTCGCGCGCTACTTCACGCCGGACAACTTCACGGCGCTCGCCGCGACCGCCTCGCTCACGGCGGGCCTCTATCTTCTCGTGATGCTGCCCGTCGTGTGGCGCGACCCGCTCGGCGCGTACATTCGCCCGCGCGTCATGCCGCTCGCGGTCAGGGTGTTCCGTCTGCGCCCGCGCAGTGCCACATAAAGTTTGACGGGGGACGTGTTGTCCGCGCGCGTGCCCGATTCGTCATGCATTGATCCGATTCGACGTGCATTGAATCGAGATTGAATCGAGTCAGAGATGAGTGAAAGCCTCGCGACGGTCTCCGTCGTCCTCTTGAGTTATAACCGCCCTGAGTTTCTGCGCGAGGCGCTCGCGTCGGTGTGCGCGCAGACCTATGCGCGACTCGATCTCACGGTCGTTGATAATCCGGGGCGGCACAGCGACGAGATCGCGCGCGTAGTCGGCGCGTACCCGGCAGCGAAGTTGATTCGCAACACGTCCAACCTCGGCTATGCGGGCGGGATGAACCGGGGCATCGAGGTCGCCGCCGGTCACTACACGCTGCTGACAGAGGACGACATCGTGCTCGACGCCGATTGCGTTCGTCACCTCGTCGAGTACATGGACGAACACCCGGCGACGGGCCTCGCCGCGCCGCTCATTTACAACAGAGAGGCGCGGACGATTCGCTGCGCGGGCGGCGAGATGAGCCTCGGCGGCGTGTACCGGAGACGGACTTACGGTGAAGGAGAGCGCGACGCGGGACAGTACGCGCGGCCCTTCGACGTGACCTACATTGATGGCGCATGCCTGCTCGCGCGGACAAGCTTTCTGCAAACGCTCGGAGGTTTCCGCGCCGAGTTCTTCATGTACGTGGAGGCGGTCGAGTTGTGCGCGCGCGTCGCCAAGTGTGGACGGAAGTTGACGGTCGTGCCCGCGGCGAAGGTCGCGCATTTCGAGCCGCCCGACCCGTCGCCGGACGCGCCCGAACTCGATTTTCACAGGTACAAAAACACCTTCGCGCTCTACCTGCTCCACGCGCGCGCGCGCCATCTGCCGGAGTTCTTCGTGCGTTACGTTGTACTCGGACTGCTC
>JBAVPI010000694.1:0-3887 GCA_049692915.1 Pyrinomonadaceae bacterium | reverse complement strand
AGCGTCAACGGGCCGCAGCGTCTGCGCGTCTCGACGCAGACGAACGTCGCGCGGATGCGTCTCGCCGAAAGCCGTTCGCACAGAGGCCCGCGCATGGATACAATCGTGCGCGCGCTCGGCATCAGGGAAGAGGTGAAGTGTCATTCGGTCGGCATCAAGGTTGGCCTCATCGTCGAGCGCCAGTGCGACCTTTACATACATCTGTCGGGCAAGACGAAGCAGTGGGACACGTGCGCGCCTGAGGCCGTGCTGACGGAAGCGGGCGGGCGTATGACCGACCTGTGGGGCGGGCCGCTTCAGTACAACACGCACGACATCATGAACCGCAACGGCATCGTGGGGACGAACGGCGTCGCGCACGGCCTCGTCGTCGAAGGCATCCGGCCCGCGCTCGTCGAAATCGGTCGCCCGCGAGTTTAGTTGAGGCGTTTAAGTAGAGTAAGAACAATTCACACACTTTGGAGGAATCATGAAACGTAAAGGATCGGCGGTCTGGCAGGGCGGCTTGAAGGACGGCAAGGGAACGGTTTCGACGGGCAGCGGCGTGCTTTCGGAGACGCAGTATTCGTTCAGCACGCGGTTCGAGGACGGCATCGGCACGAACCCCGAAGAACTGATCGCGGCGGCGCACGCGGCCTGCTTTTCGATGGCGCTCTCAGGCCAGCTGGGGAACGCCGGGATGACGGCGGAGAGCATCAACACGACGGCGACGGTGACGTTGGAGAAGACCGACGCGGGCTTTACCGTGACGGAATCGCATCTGGATGTAACGGTGAAGATTCCGGGCGCGGAACAGTCGGCCTTTGAGACCGCCGCCGGTAATGCTAAAACCGGATGCCCCATCTCGCGTCTCCTGAATACGAAGGTGACGATGGACGCGAAGCTCGAAGCTTAACTTTGAGTTGGAAAACATTCGACGCGGAGACCAAAGGGGCACGGATAAGCGGTACGGATATTGACGAAGAAAACCGCGCCTCTTTAGTCTCCGTGTTTAGTCTCAGCGATTGACGGCTCACGACTCCTTCACCGGCCAATGATTAACTGCCTGAAACTTCCCTTGAGTTTCGATGCCGCGGGCTTGAAGTCCGACCTTGCACGGCTCGCACCCGACGAGTGGACGCCGCACTTCAACAAGTCTTACTACGAAGGCGAGTGGAGCGGCGTCGCACTGCGTTCAATCGGCGGCGTCGCGGGGCAAATTTATCCCGACCCGACGCGGAACGATTTCGCCGACACGCCCGTCCTCGCGCGCTTGCCACGCATCGCGGAAACCCTCGAAGCTTTTTGCTGCCCGCTGCAATCGGTGAGGTTTCTCAAACTGGCGGCGGGCGCTTCCATCCGCGAGCACAAGGACTACAACCTCGGTTACGAAGACGGCGAGTTGCGCATCCACATCCCCGTGCAGACGAACGCGCTCGTCGAGTTTTACCTCGCCGGAGAGCGCGTCGTGATGTGCGAGGGCGAAAGCTGGTACGTCAACTTCAACCTGCCGCATCGCGTCCATAATCGAAGCGACGCCGACCGCATCCATCTCGTCCTCGACTGCGTCGTCAACGACTGGCTGCGCGCGCAGTTTCCGCCGGAGCGGGAGAAGCATTGATGTCGCAGGAAGAGTTTGAAAACTTCCGCCGGATCGTTCTGGACGACCCGGCGCTTCAGTCCGTGCTGCGCGAAGCGTCGAATCGCGCATCGTTCGTCGCGCTCGCCATCCGGCTCGCGGCGGAGCGCGGCTGCGAGTTAACGCCGCAAGAAGTTGAGGACGCACTGCGCGCAAGCCGTCGCGAGCTATTGGAGAGGTGGGTATGACGGCGACGAGCACAGCGGCGGCGCGGCGACTCGCGGGGTGGACGCCGTTTCGACTCTACTGGCAAGGGCCGCGCGCCTTCGTGGACTGGTGTTATCTCGGCGAGCGGCGGCTCGTTGATCCTTTCTATGAGCAGACCGTCGAACGCTCGATGCGCAATCCGTGCAATTTGCTCTTCCGTCACCAGACGCCCATCGAGACGCTCGGCGAGTTGCGGGACACGGAGCCGGGCCTCGCGCCAAGCGGCTTTATCTTTCACACGTCGCGTTGCGGCTCGACGCTCATCTCGCAGATGCTGGCGGCACTTCCGCAAAACGTCGTCGTCTCCGAAGCCCCGCCAATTGACTCTGTGCTGCGCGCGGGGTTTCATAATCCTGCGCTCACCGAAGACGAGCGCATCGAATGGCTGCGCTGGATGATCGCCGCGCTCGGCAGACCGCGCAGCGTTGAAGAGAGGCATTACTTCATCAAGTTCGACTGCTGGAGCATCCTCGCGCTGCCGCTGATTAAAAAGGCTTTCCCCGGCGTGCCGCGAATTTTTCTCTACCGCGAGCCGTCCGAGGTGATGGTCTCGCAACTCAAGCGGAGCGGCGCGCACATGATTCCGGGCGCGATTGAGCCTGCGCTGTTCGACTTGGAGTCGCAGGAAATTTTCGAGATGTCACACACGGAATACGTCGCGCGCGTGCTCGCGAAAATTTGCGGCGCGGCCATCGCCCATGACGACGGCACAACGCTGCTCCTCAACTACCGTCAACTGCCGGAGGCGGTCTGGTCAACGCTTCCGGCCTTCTGCGGCGTCGAGTACACGGTGCCGGACGTAGAACTGATGCGCCGCGCGTCGCTGCGTAACGCCAAAAATCCGGTGCTCGACTTCGCCGACGACTCGGAAGAAAAAGCGCGCGCCGTGACCGACGAAGTACGGCGGCTCTCGCAGCGTTGGGTCGAGCCGCTCTACCGCGAACTGGAAGCGGCCCGCGCGTCGCAAAGTCCGACGTACTGAATCCGCCTCATCAGAGATTGACAGGCAGCCGTGAGTTTAAGAGCCAAACTACTACTCATCTTCATCGCCTGCGTCGTCGCGCCGCTGCTCGCCTTAACCGTCTTCAACTACGTGTCGGGAACGCGCTCCGTCGAGCTGATGTTGCGCGAGGACGCAGGCAAAGATTTATCCCGAATGACACGCGGCATCGAGGCCACGCTCGCCGCGCACGAAGAGTCTCTGAAGGAACTGGCCCGCGCCTCGCGCACGCTCGCAACTCACATGCGCGATACTTCGCCCGGCACGACCGATGATCCGCGCGCGAGTCTCGAAAGGTTCTTCATCGCTCATCGCGGACACTTCCAAAGCCTGACCATGTTCGACGCCGCGGGGCGGCCCGTCCTTCGCGTTGACGGTGCTCCCGGCGCGGGCGGCGCGGTGCGTTTTCAGTCGGAAGATTTCGTGCCGAGCACGCTCCATTACGACAGCCGCGTCCGCGAACTGACGGGCGGACAGGTCTTACGCGCGCCGCTCACAGGTGAAGCGTACGGCACTGGAATGTGCATCACCGCACCCGTCTTCAAGAACGAGTCGGTCGGGACGCCGGACGGCGCGCTCGTCGCCGAACTCAACCTTGACGCGATTCTCAAAGACGCCGCGCGTGATACCTTCGGCCCCGAACCTGAGTCCAACTTGAGTGGAGACGCCGCCCCCCTGTCGTCTGTATCGTCGCCTCCACGTCCGACGCGTCGCATCGTCGTGGCGCTCGACGACGATGCGGGCCGCATCCTCTATCACACGAACGGCGCGCTCATGCACCAACTCGCTTCAAGCTCGATGCCGTTCTTCGGCGGCGTCGCGGAGAGGATGAAGGCCGGGGCGCGGGGCGTGCAGTTCTACGAAACAACGGAGGGCGACCGCTGGCTCGCCGCGTTCGGGCAGGTGAAGAACCTGAACGTTTCGCTGGCCGTGGCGGAAGACTACAGCGCGGCCACTTCGGGGCTGCGACGCAATGGCCTGCTCGGCTTCGTGCTGGTGCTCGCGGTTTGTCTCATCGGCGGCGCGATGTTGGCCTTCCTCACGGGCCGCGCCGCGCAACGC
>JBAVPI010000693.1:0-3990 GCA_049692915.1 Pyrinomonadaceae bacterium | reverse complement strand
GTAGCGGAGACGTGCCCGTCTGCTGCGCGGCACGCGCGGCGGGCCGCTTGCTCGCGACGGCTCGCGTCTCAAAGGCGACGCGTTTGATGTCCATCAAATGCCACGGCGAGATGTTGTCAGACGTGACGTTGCCGCCCCACGAGCCGCAGCCCAGAGTCATAGAGGGCGGGAGCGCCGTCGAGAATCCAATCGCGCCGTGCGTCGTCGGCGTGTTGACGACGACGCGCGAGGCGGGCATCTCCGTGCCGTAGGTGCGCGCCACATCGCGCGAACGCGTGTGAATGCCGGCGGTGTGGCCCATGCCGCCGTAAGAGAGAATCTCGAAACAGCGCGCCGCGCCGCGCTCTAATCCATCTTCGACGTAGAAGGCGAGAATCGGCGAGAGCTTCTCCATCGAGAGCGGGTATTCGCGCCCGACGCCTCCGACTTCGGCCATCAGACAACGCGTGCCGGGCGGGACGCTTAAACCGGCCAACTTCGCGATGACTTCGACAGACCTGCCGACGATGCCGGGGTTGAGCGTCCGTCCCGCCGTCGAGACGACCTTCGCGAGTTGGTCGGCTTCCGACGCGCTGAGGAAATGCCCGCCCTGCGCCTCGAACTCCTGCCGCACCTGCTTGGCGACGGGCGCGTCGGCGACGACCGCCTGCTCCGAAGCGCAGATCGTTCCGTTGTCGAAAGTCTTGCCCGTGAGAATGTTCTGCACGGCGAGCGGCACGTCTGCCGTCCGCTCGACGAAGACGGGCACGTTGCCGGGGCCGACGCCGAACGCGGGCTTCCCCGAAGAGTAGGCCGCGCGCACCAGCCCGATGCCGCCCGTCGCTAGAATGACGGCGGTCTGCTTGTGCTTCATCAACGTCTCCGTGCCCTCGATGGTCGCCGTTGACATGCATCCGATGGCGTCGGGCGGCAAGCCCTCTTTAACGGCCACCTCGCGCATCACACGCGCCGTCTCGTTGATACATTTTGAAGCGGAAGGGTGCGGCGAGAGAACGATTGAGTTGCGGGCCTTGATGGCGATGAGAATCTTGAAGATGGCGGTCGAGGTCGGGTTCGTCGAAGGGATGATACCGGCGACGACGCCGCGCGGCGAGGCGATCTCCATCACGTCCGGCGACTCGTTGATGACGCCGACCGTGCGCAGGGATTTGAAATAGTTCCACACGTCCTCGGCGGCGAAGCGGTTCTTCTCGCGCTTATCGTCGGCGACGCCGTAGCCCGTCTCTTCAACCGCCAGCGCGCCGAGCCGCGTCGCTTCGCGCAAAGCCGCCGCCGACATCGCCGCACAGATGCGGTCAATCTTCTGTTGATCGAACCGCGCCAGCGTCCCTTGCGCGCGGTGCGCGGCCTCGACCAGATCGCGTGCCTGCTGCACCGAGACAAGGTCTTTGTCCACCGACATGTGCGACCTCCGAAGAGGTAAATCGTGAATTGTAAATCGTGAATAGAGAAAACATTCTTCTTTCTATTTACGATTCACGATTGACGATTTACGACCTACTTTACGACCTACTGTTTACGGCCTTCCTTGCTGTTCTCGCGCGAGCCTGCGGGGAGCGAGCGGCCCTGTTCGCCTTCGCCGAGTTGGCCCGCCGCGCCGCCTCCGCCCTGTATTGCGCGCTCGTCGGGGCTGTAGCCTGTGCGACCGTTTTTGGGCAGCACGCGCTCGACCTCGCCGTGCGGGCGCGGGATGACGTGGACGCTGATCAACTCGCCGACCCTGCGTGCGGCTGCCGCCCCGGCGTCCGTCGCGGCCTTGACCGCGCCCACGTCGCCGCGCACGAAGATCGTGACGTAGCCCGCGCCGATGTATTCCTTGCCGATGAGTTGGACGTTGGCGGCCTTGACCATCGCGTCCGCCGCCTCGACCGCGCCGACGAAGCCTTTCGTCTCGATCATACCGAGTGCTTCAAGAGGCATCTTCTGAACTCCTCGCTTTTTTCGTTGTAGAAGTTAAAAACTTTTCCAGACTGATCCGGGATTGCCCCAACCGTAGCACCGCGCGCGGCAAAGTTCAAGACCGGCGCATCCTTTTGAGCGGGCAAAGTTTGACACGTCTCGCGGGGTCACACTATAGTGCCACAATCGGGTCGCGAATTGGGAAGCATGTGTGAAGACGGCGGCCTCTGGAAGTCTCGCACGCGAAGACGGAATTGACCGTATTGACGGTAACGCCTTAGTGAATTCAAAAACCTCTGACCAGACTCTCGAAGGCGGCGCGCAGGCCGGAGGAGCGGACAGCGGCTCTCTCGGCGACCAACTGCGGCGCGCGCGCGAGGCGCGAGGCGTCTCATTGCGTGCCATCTCCGAACAGACGCGCATCACCATGCGTCACCTCGAAGCCATCGAGTCCGACGACTACAAGCACCTCCCCGGCGGCATCTTCAATCGCTCATTCATCAAAGCCTACGCGCGCTATATCAGGTTCGACGAGCGGACGGCCCTCGAACTTTATGCGCGGACGGCGCGCGAGCGCGGCGAGGAAGACGAGGAGCCGCTGACGACTCCCCAACGCTCGCGCATCTACACGGACGGCGACTCCGTGCGCTCGCCCGCCGTGACGTTTCTCCTGAGCGCGCTCATCATCGGCATCCTGATTCTCGTCGTCTATGCGGGGCTGCACTGGTATCGCCGCACCGAAACGCCCGCCTCGAATGCGGTTGGCTCCGCGGGTCAATCAGCCGCGCAGGTCAACCCGGCGACCACCCAGACCGCAACGCAGCAGCAACAGACGACGACGGAGACGACAGGCTTTCAACTTCAAATTCGCGCGAAGGGCAAGGCTTTCTGGCTGACGACCCTTCAGGACGACGATAAAAAGAGAAAGGGCCGCATGCTCTTTCCAGACAAGCCGGAAGACTTTACTCCGGCGAGCGACCTGACGCTGATGTTCGACCGGCCCGCCTCGGAGTCGTTGGAAGTGAGCATCAACGGACGCACGGCCAAACTCCCCGACACGGCGGCGAGCACCGGCCAGTGGAAGATCACCAGAGATAATTACCAGCAGTTTTTGCAGTAGATGAATTTTCAAAAGCTCAAGGTTCACGGTTCGGAGTCGCCCGCGCGGGATAGCTCCGAAGTGTGAACCTTTAACTTTATATCTTTTCAGACGGAGTTTTATTTATGCTGACGACAGACATGCAGGAAGGCTTGACGTTCGACGACGTGCTTCTGGTTCCCGCGCGCTCCGACGTGCTGCCGAACGAGACGGACACCACGACGCAGTTCACGCGCGGAATCTCCCTGCGCATCCCTCTCTGCTCGGCGGCGATGGACACGGTGACGGAGGCCGCGCTCGCCATCGCCATCGCGCAGCAGGGCGGCATCGGCGTCGTCCACAAAAATCTCTCCGTCGCGCGGCAGGCCGAAGAGGTGGACAAGGTGAAGCGTTCCGAGTCCGGCATGATCGTTGACCCGGTGACGATTCGCCCCGACCGCCCCGTCTCCGAGGCGCTCGGCGTGATGCAGCGCTACAAAATTTCGGGCGTCCCCGTCGTTGACGAAGACGGGCATCTCGTCGGCATCATCACCAACCGCGACCTGCGATTCGAGACGCGTTTCGCCATCCCCGTCTCCGAAGTAATGACGCCGCAACCGCTCGTCTCCGTCCCCGTCGGCACGACGCTCGACGAGGCTAAGGTCGTCCTGCAAAAGCACCGCATCGAAAAGCTCCTCGTCGTTGACGGCGACAAGCACCTCAAGGGACTCATCACGGTCAAGGACATTCAGAAGGCGATCAAATATCCGCACGCGGCGAAGGACGATCTCGGTCGCCTGCGGGTCGCCGCCGCCATCGGCGCGACCGGCGACTATCGAGAGCGCGCCGACGAACTCGTGAAGGCGCGCGTTGATTGCATCATCATTGATACGGCGCACGGCCACTCGTCGCGCGTCGTCGAAGCCGTGCGCGAAATCAAACGCCGCCACCCCGACACGCAACTCGTCGCGGGCAACGTCGCCACCGGCGAGGGCACGCGCGAACTCATCAGC
>JBAVPI010000692.1:0-1650 GCA_049692915.1 Pyrinomonadaceae bacterium | reverse complement strand
AGCCCGAACGCCGGGCGCTCAACCGTCCGCTCGCGGTGGTGGTCGAGGGCGGCGGCGACTGGGTCGAGAAGACCTACCGCAGGCTCTTCAAGAAAAAAGTGGACGCCGGCAAAGAGCTCGCGGTCTTCTACGCCGACGACACGCGCTGGAAGGACGAGCGACCGCAGTGGGCCGACCCGCAGAGGTGGACGCCGCCCGACGCCTGGGGTGACCCTGCAACCACGGGCCTCCAACCGTGGGAGGTATATCTCGACAAGAAGAACCCGGAGGACTTCGCGCGCTATATGAACCTCCGCCCCGACGTCGTCTTTGTCGTCACGCCTGACTTTACACACTCGGCGGTGGCCCGCCACTGGCTGGGCAAGACCCCGCTCGTCTTCGTCGAGAAGCCGTTCGACAGCCAGGTCAAGAACGTTGACGACCTGAAGCTTCGCTACGCCTTCGAGGAAACGACGAAGATTCTCGGTCTCGACCACTACCAATTCTACGCCCTTCCCATCTTCGCCCATAAGGCGAAGATCATGAAGCACCTCGGCGGCATCATCACCAAGGTGGAGTTCTACCTCACCGAGAGTGAGCCCATCGAGCAGAAGCGCCTACGGTCGTTGCAGTACGGGCTGACACTCGACATGCTGCCACACCTCGTCGCGCTGCTCACATACTTCGGCGACATCCGCACCATAGACCAGATAGAGGTGCTTGAGGCCGGGCAATACGACGCCATTCGGCGCGGCCCTTTCGGGGGCGGCGTGGCGGGACTCTTTCAGGGTGAGACCTACTCGCGCGTGCGTTTCACCTTCGAGGATCACTCAGGCAGCAGCTACCACATCCCCTGCCTCGCCGTCGTCGGGAAGGGATTCGCGCGCGAGGTCAAGTATCTACAGGTCACGGGCCGGCACGATAACGCCATCCGCGTTGACCTCCTCGACCGCTCGAAGGTGCCAGAGGAGTTACGCGCGGCCTCGCCGCACTATAAGTTCGACTCGCTTTTCTTTATCGCCGGAGAGGCCCCTTCGCCGCTCGCTGAGGAGATGGCCGGGCCCATAACGCTCACCGTCCGCGACCCGTACCGCGACGGCCCGGAACTGCGCGTCCTGCCTGCCTTCGCGGGAGAGAGCGCTGATGAGGGGGACGAGTACTGCCGTCTACTCTTCCGCTCGCGTTACGAGGTGTTGCTCGACGACCTGCTGGAGGAAACTGCCAAGGCTGTCGCAAGCACGCTGCGCGTGAGCGAGGGGCAGGAGATCGTGCGCGCGCTCGACCGAATCTGGTGGGCCATACAGAAGAAGAAGGAGTTCTGGAAGAGCAAGCCGCTGAAGAAGGAGAACCCCATCAACGACGAGGCGTGGAGCTGAAGGCAGGGCTATGATCACACTAACTATCAGGGGCGATGCGGCCGCAGCCGTCGGCAAAAGAACCCTGCCGGTAGAAGGGCGGACGCGCGGCCCAATCGCCCCGCCAGCCGCCGAGGCCGAAGGGCTGGGCGGCCCGCGCACGCTCCCGTTCGTGAAACTGCTCGGCGATCTGCGCGAGCAGATAAGGTACATGCCGCTGACGGTCATCATTCACGGATGGGGCGGGCGCGAGGTTGAATACTTCTTCGAGACGATGGTACCGGCGCTCGGTGACGATGACGCCGTCTGGCTGGTA
>JBAVPI010000691.1:0-1879 GCA_049692915.1 Pyrinomonadaceae bacterium | reverse complement strand
CGGCTGCCTTCACTGAGCACGGCCCCGATCTTCGCCGCGCCGCTTGCCTCTGAGCGTGTTTTAGAGGCAGCGGCGGGCCTCTCTTCGGTCAGAAGCTTTAAGAGCCATTCAGGGGGCGGCGCTGGCGCTTTTTCATTCATCCACTCATAGCGACGGCCCGACGCGTGAAGCGACGGCGGGGCGACGACGTATCCGCCATTGCCCCGCGTGTCAATGCCTTCGGCGAGCCGTCCCGCTGTGTTTCTGAGGTCTAACCCTGCCGGATATTGATAATAGAAATGGAAGCCGCCGCCCGTGCGAACCGCCGACGTATCAAGCCATGCGTCGCTGTGGCGCTCGCACAGTTCGGCGAGCGCGACATCGCCCCCGCCTTTTGAATCTACGTCAACGACGTACAGCCCCGACTTTTCGCCCGTGACGATAAACGGGTTGGCATCCGGCCACTGTTTCCACCAATTTTTAAGCATCCTCTCATCGGTAGTCGCCAAGTCCTGCCAGAGCGTGATGCGTGGATGCTTGCCCGGACTCGTGCACGTCGCGGCCTTCGTTTTCTGGCACGAGCAACGCCCATCCGCCTTGATCCAGTTGCCGGGAAAGACGCGATAGCCGCGCCCTGCCAGTTCAATCGCCGCCGCCGACATATCAGGCTTTTTCTCAATATTTGCTGGATTTTCAGCCGCCAACCCCAACACTTTTGTAGGGGTTACAAGCTCGTCGGACGGCAACACTTTTGTAGGGGTTACATCGTCCCAAATGTAGGACTCTTCCGCCCGCTGCAGCTCGCTTTCGGCAGCGTCAATACGCTCCTTCTGTTTGGCGTCGCGCTCCTTCTGCCGGGTCTTTTGACGGGAAAGACGTTGGCGCAAGATGAGCCTTTCAAGTCTTTGAAGGTAATGGTCAGGGTCGCCGTCGCGTTCCGCCACACCATCGGCGTACTTCTCCAATGATTCCTCGAAAATTCGCTCGCGCTGTGCGGCGTATTCAGTAAGCGGCAGCGGGTTCGATTGCCCCTCTTTCGGATTCGGATTGACGCGCGGCAACTGCGCGAGCGCCCAATCAAGCTGCTCCATCTTGGCCTCGCCGGGGTGTCGTTTCCACGTCTCCGACGCGCGGGCGCGCATGATAGCTTCGTCAGCGGTCGGCACGAGATAGTCTGCGTAAGTGGTCTTACGTTGTTCCTCACCGCCGCCGCGCGTGATCTCCACGAGCACGAACCCGGCGAGCCTTTGATAATCTTCGGTCTGCCCGAGCAAGCGACGGACGCGCGCCATTTTTGCCGTGTCTGAGCCTTCAAACTGTAGATACTGCGCGAGGGTCAAATGAGCGCGCTCGAACGGCGCACGCGCGATCTTGCCGCCGCCGTGCGCACTCTGTATGGCTGAGTAAAAGGCGCGCACTCTCGGCGGGCAATTGACGCCCGACACTTCCGCAATTCGCACAAGAATGAGATTCATCATGCCTTCGATGTCGGCGTGTATTCCGCGCCGCGCACGCGCGGCCACTTCGCTGTGTTCGTACATCATCGGCTCATCTCCCGCGAGCACCGCCCGCACAACGGCGCTTCGACCGTGCGCCCCTCGATGCAATGGATAATGATTGTGGAGTGAACCGCGCGCACTAATCCGCACCGCTGGCACGCCTCCGGCTTCTTCGGCAAACCTCGAATTGAATCAGTACCCGCGACTGCCGCCGCGTGGCGCATCAGCGCGAGGCGCGCGCCGTCTTCTGTCAGTGTGTTTCTCGTGTAGAGCATCGGCGTAACCTCTTGGTCTGTTCGCCGATATTGCAAGGAAAGGGTGTAAACGGTAGGATGGTGTCCAACCGCCGCCGTACACGGCGTTATTTACACTCGCTGTTGCTCACAACATCAGCGTGTGTG
>JBAVPI010000690.1:0-2811 GCA_049692915.1 Pyrinomonadaceae bacterium | reverse complement strand
CGCAATCGGGGATGATGTTGATGCCCGCGGCACGCGCCTCCGCGTCGAGCGCGAGTTCGGCGTCCACGACCGTGTTGTTGCCGCCGAGGTCGCAGAAGTTCGTGCGCGCTTCAATCGCGGCGCGCGCGAGCGCGAGGTTGTAGGAGTAAGTGACGCAACTGATACAGGCGTCGTGCCCGCGCATCAACTCGACGACCGACGCGTGGTCGGAGACATCAATCTGCGCTGCGCCGAGACGCGAATTGCCGACCGTCTCGACGACGGCGCGTGCGCGTCCAACGTCCAAATCGGCGACCGTGACGGCTTCGATTCCTGCGGAGTTGTGCGCGAGGTCGTAGGCCGCGCCGAGGCCCATCCGGCCAGCGCCGAGGACGAGAATTTTCATGTGAATATTCCGGTGAACGGGTAACGAATGCGTCCCTTCACGCGTCCGTTACCCGCTCGTCAACTAAAGTTTCTGCGGGTCGGCAGCGCCGCGCGACGAGTCGCCGAGGAACCATCCGGCGATGCCGAGCAGGAGACCTACGCCGATCAGTGAGAGGCCGTAGAGAGCGCGTGCGTGATGTTCGGAGGCGGCGTCGGCAGCGACAGAGACGAGCGCGCCGGGGCCGAGGTCGTGCGGGATGGTGAAGAGGCCGATGGCCGTCAGCAGGAATCCTATGGCCGAGACCTTCAAACCCAGAGGCGTTCGCGTGGGACGACCGAGCTTGCGCCCGATGTCGCTGCGCGTGTAGCCGTAGGAGAGATAGATCGAAAACCCCAGCACGAGCCAGCCGATGAAGCGCCACCATGAAGCGGGCGGCAAATAGAACATCAGGAAGATGCACGACGCCGCGCCGAGCAGCGGCAGCAGCCACGCGCCGAGCGGCACGGTGAAAGGCCGCGTGCGGTTCGGGTCTTTCATCCGCAGGATCGGTATGCCGATGCAGACGAGGACGAAGGCGAAGAGCGTGCCGATGTTCGTCAGGTCAACCATCTCGTCAATGCTCATGAAGGCCGCGAAGCCGCCGACGAGCACGCCCGTCAAAATCGTCGTCACGTAAGGCGTCTTGAAACGCGGGTGAACTTTGGCGAAGACCGGCGGGAGCAGCCCGTCGCGCGCCATCGAAAAGAAGATGCGCGGCTGTCCGAGTTGGAAGACTAAAAGCACCGCCGTGTGTGCGACGACCGAGCCGAACGCGACGACCGTCGAGGGCCACTTGACGCCCGCAGGCGCTGCGTGATTCAAGGCCATCGTCAGCGGCTCGGCCTGTTCGTTCGATAGCTTCTGCACGAGTTCCGGGTACGAGATGATGCCTGTGAAGACCGCGCCCACGACGACGTAGAGAATCGTGCAGATGATGAGCGATGCGATGATGCCGATGGGCAGATCGCGCGCGGGGTTTTTGCATTCTTCGGCAACGGTCGAGACGGCGTCGAAGCCGATGTAGGCGAAGAAGACGAGCGCCGCGCCCGTGAACGTGCCGTGCCAGCCGTTCGGTTGAAACGGATGCCAGTTCGTGACCATCGTCGAGGGCGAGACGTAATAAAGCGCGACGCCGATGAAGAACAGCAGGACGATAATCTTGACCATCACCATCCCGGCGTTAAAGCTCGCCGACTCGCGAATGCCCCAGACGAGCACGACCGTGATGAGCGCGACGATGAGGAAGGCGAAGACGTTAACGATGACGGCGTGGCCGAAGAGATGCGGCGCGCCGCCGAACTGCTCTGCGTAGAGCGTCGGGTTATTCTCCGCGAGCCGCGCCGCCGTGCGGTAGTCCGTCGAGAGCCACGCCGGAATATTGACGCCGAAGCCCTCCATCAGCGTGCGAAAATAGTTGGCCCAACTGATCGCCACGGCGACGTTGCCGACCGCATACTCGATGATCAAGTCCCAGCCGATAATCCACGCGACGAGTTCGCCCATCGTCGCGTAAGAGTATGTGTAGGCCGACCCGGAAATCGGCACCATCGAGGCCATCTCCGCGTAGCAGAGCGCCGTGAAGCCGCAGACGACCGCCGTGATGACGAACGAGAGCATCAGCGAAGGCCCCGCGCCCGGACGCACCGCGTCGCCCGCCGCCGCCGTCCCGACGGTCGCGAAAATCCCCGCGCCGATAATCGCGCCGACGCCGAGGAGCGTCACGTTGAAAGCGCCGAGCGAGCGTTTCAGGGAGAACTGCGTGGCCTCGGCTGAGGCCATGATGTCGTCCAGATTTTTGGTGCGAAAGATGCCTCGAAGCAAGGTTGTGCCTCCGAAAGTTTTAGAGATTCGTTTGTGCTTGCAGTTTGGAAGTGACGCTGCCCTTAAAGTCCGCGCTTAAAGTCTGTGGCCGAGCGCGGAGTTTGTCATAGAGGGAGGGAATAAGGCAATAGAAAAGGATGAAAGCGAAACAGAAAAGGATGAAAGCGAAACGCGGAAGGATGAACTGAGGGACGCACGCTCTTCAGTTCATCCTTCCGCGACCATTGTTCCGCGTTTATTTCGACGTTTCCGTCGGGAGTTTCTCGTTGATCCAAGCGTTCCAGCCGCCGAGGAGGGCCGCCGTGTTGTCGTATCCTTTGGGCTTGATGTCCTGCACCGCACGGGCGCTTGAGTGTTCGCTCGGTCAAGCGCAGTAGAAGACGATCAGCTTGTCCTTCGGCAAATCGCTCAGGCGGTTGGGAAGGTCGGCCAGCGGAATCGAGAGCGCACCCTTGATGTGACCGTTCTTGTATGAAGTCTCGTCGCGCACGTCAACCACGAGCGCGCTCTTGTCTGCGAGCGCCGTCTCCAACTCTTTGATCGTGACGCGCCGCACGCCGTCGCCCGGCACGGCGGCATTCGAC
>JBAVPI010000689.1:0-9855 GCA_049692915.1 Pyrinomonadaceae bacterium | reverse complement strand
ATTGTCGGGATGTCCGAAGCGCGGCACGCCGGAACGTTCAACGCCACCGGGCCTGATTATTCTTTAACGATGCGGCGGATGCTTGATGAGTGTCGTGCGGTGAGCGCGAGCGACGCGGAATTTACGTGGGTCGGCGAACAGTTTCTGCTGGACGAGGGCGTCGGCCCGTGGAGCGAGATGCCCCTGTGGATGCCTTACCTAACGGAAGAGGATCAACTTTCGCGCTACTTCCAGTCGGTTGATTGCGGCGGGGCCATCGCCGCGGGCTTGAAGTTTCGCCCCCTCTCGGAGACGATTCGAGACACGCTCGCGTGGGACGGCCCGCGCCCCAAGGATATGCCGCTCATCGCGGGCATCACCGCCGGACGTGAAATCGAACTGCTTCGCGCGTGGCGAGATCGAGCTTAGCACGCACCGCCTGTCAAACAATTTTTCAAATACACTTTAGCGTTGCGGCACGAGGCGCATGATGCGGTCGTCGTCGCGCGCGGGGCTGCCGCGACCGTCGCGATTCGAGGTCGAGAAATAGATCGCGCCGTCCGGCCCTTCGGCGACATCGCGTATGCGCCCGTACTTGTGTTCGAGCAGACGCTCTTGACTGACGACGCGCCGCCCGTCGAGGACGACGCGGATGAGACTCTCGCCGCGCAACGTTCCGAAAAAGAAGTTACCGCGAAATTGCGGGAAAGCCGCGCCACGGTAGAACGTCCCGCTCGCGGGCGCGACGGCGGGCGTGTATTCGAGAAGCGGCGACTCAAGGCCATTGCGTGTTTGCACGTGATGGATAAGAGGCCATCCGTAGTTCTTCCCGCGCTCGACGATGTTCACTTCGTCGCCACCGCCGGGGCCGTCGAAACCCGAAGGGCCGTGCTCCGTCTCGAACAACAAATTCGTGCCGGGCTGCCAGTCCAACCCCTGCGAGTTGCGATGCCCGTAAGTCCAGATTTCCGGGCGGGCGTTCGGCTGACCGACAAAGGGATTATCCGGCGGCACTGTGCCGTCGTCGTTCAGCCTCAGAGTCTTTCCGCCGAGCGAATCCAGATGCTGCGCGATTTCACGATCCGTCGAGTCGCCGGTCGTGACGTAGAGTTTACCGTCAGGGCCGAAGCGCAAACGCGTCCCGGCGTGGAAGTTTGCCGCAGGCAAGTCTTCGATGATGACCTTGCGTTCAGCGAGCGCGCTGCCCGTCTCGCGAAAGCGCACCACACGCACTTTCGTCTCGCCCTGACGATAGGCGTATGAGAGATAGAGCAAATGATTCTGCGCGAATTGCGGGTGGAGCGTGAGTCCCATCAGGCCGGTCTCGCCCGACGTGACGGCGTCGCTGATGACGGCGAGCGGTTCCGGCTTCAAGCGTCCGTTCTCGAAAACGCGCACGCGCCCCGCCCGCTCCGTGATGAACATTCGCCCGTCGGGCGCGAAGACGATTGACCACGGCACTTCGAGATTTCCCGTGACCGTCTCGACGCGAAAACCCGTTGCGCCGTCGGCGGTCGCCGAAGACTCGCCCGCGCCGCTTCCCGCCGGTGATGGCTGGCCGCAGGACAACAAGAGTCCGGCGGCACAGATCAGGGAGATCAACCACGCTGGCGTCATGCTCTGTTCCTTTATCACCCGGCCCACAGCGATTTTACTGTGCGATGTATTCGTGGAGCAGTTGGAGTTCCGCACCTTGCTCGCTAATCTCGACGCGCATGATGTCGCGCATCGAAAGCATGCCGATGAACTTCTCGCCGTCCATCACGGGCAGGTGACGGCTGCCGACGCGCTCCATCCTTTCGAGTGCCTCGTGCGGGGTGTCGTTGCACTCGATGACGGCGCGCGGCGCGCTCATCACTTCGCGGATCGGCACCTCCGAGGGTTCGAGACGTTTGACGACGACGCGGTTCAGCAGGTCGCGCTCCGAGAAGATACCGCGCAGGTGGTCTTCGTCGTCGAGCACGCAGACCGCGCCGATCTTGCGGCTCGCCATGTACTCCGCCGCGTCGAAGGCCGTTGCCGACTCGCGCACGAAGTAAGGCTCGCGGTTACACACCACATGACGGATATTTGTCATCAGACTTGATCTCCTTCTACGACTTATCACCGTGTCGAGCAAACGCATTATATGTCGGAATGCTTGCGCGTTGACAGATTTTCTCGACCACGACAATGTGCCGATTTTCACCAGAGCGGTCTCATGCCTTCTCAATCAAAGAGACAGCCTTGCGCCGACGGCCTGCGAAAAGTTGTGCGGGCGAGCCGTTCGTATGTGCGCCCCGCCTGCTCGTTGAAGCCCAGACGTTCGCAGTGGAGGCGGAAACTCTTTTCGACGACGTTCCAGTATTCGCCCTTACCACGCATGCGTGCGCCGAACTCGCTTGAGTTGAGTTTACCTTCCCTCGCTTCGCGCAGACGCGACAGCACGCGTTCGGCCTTCGTCGGGAGACGCTCGCGCAGACGAGCCTCGAAGTACGGCGCGACGCTGCCCGGCAGACGCAGGATACCCATAAAAGCCTCGCGCGCGCCCGCGTCTCCGGCGCGCTTCAAGAGTTGCGGGATGTGCGGATCGTTGAGACCGGGGATGACGGGCGCGATGGCGATGCCGACGGGGATGCCCGCTCGCGCGAGTTCTTCCATCGCGTGGAAACGCGCTTCGGGAAGCGGCGCGAAGGGTTCGAGGGCGCGCGCTATCTCTTTATCCGCGAACGGAATTGAGAAGAACACGCTCGCCTCTGCCTCTCTGGCGAGAGCGGCGAGCAGGTCAACGTCTCGACGCACGAGCGCCGACTTCGTGACGATGCCGACGGGATTGCGAAATTCGAGGCAGACTTCGAGACAGCGCCGTGTCAGGCGATAGTCGGCTTCGAGCGGCAGGTACGGGTCGGAGGTGAAGGAGAACACAATCGTCTCGCCGCGCCAGCCCGGTCGCATCAACTCTTCGCGCAGCAGTTCGGGCGCGCGCACTTTGGCGACGATCTTCGTCTCGAAGTCCGTGCCCGCCCCGTAGCCCAGATACTCGTGCGCCGGGCGGCTGAAGCAATAGCTACAGGCGTGCGTGCAGCCACGGTAACAGTTCACCGAGTAGTCAAAGCCAACGTCGGGGCTGTTGTTGTGAGTGATGATGCGCCGCGTCTCGGTCTCTTCAAAAACTTCGATGCCGGTTTCCGGCGGCTCGCCGATCCACTCGACGCTGTTGGTGAGCCACGGATTCGGAGGGTTGTTCACGTAACGCATAGTTCCACCCGTTGTGTGGACGCACTTCGTCCCTTTGTGACGCGTGACAGTTTGAGAATGAAGATGAGCGATTCGGGAGGAGTTCAATTACGGTTGACGAGTATAGTGTCCGTGATGAATTTTGTCGCGTCGTTCCACGTCACGAAAAAGAGCCGGTAGCGATCCGGGTCTTCGAGCGTGATGAAGCGACCGCCCCAACCTTCGTCCGAAGGCGGCGCGACCTCCGCCCCGCCTTCATGAAGCCGCCTGTAAAATTCGTCAACGTTCGTCACCGTCAGGAAAAAGTTGACGCCGCGCCCGCGCCGCACAAGCGTGATGGGCACTTCCGCGAGCATGAGTTTCAAGCGCCCGACACGCAGCGTGGCGAGCGGGGGTTCGGCCTCCGGCGCGGTCGCTTCAACCTGAAAACCGAGTTGTTCGACGTAGAAAGCCAGAGACTCTTCGAGGCTGTTGACTTCGAGAAAAAGCAGGTCGAGACCGGTGATACTCATCTTCAAACGATGCTCAGAACGATGTACACGCCGTATGCGCCGCCGCACACGCACGACCAGAAAACCAACTCCTGAACCCACGCGAAGCGTCGAACCGGATGGCCCGGCGTCAACCCCTCACGCACGAACGCGAGCGCGCCATGCGCCATCAACACGCCCGCCAGCACGATCACCAACGCCAGCAACGCGAGCGGCCAGAGGAACATGATGTAATGCACTTTGACCATCAACAAAAGCACCAGCCCCAACAACAGGCAGAGCAGTGCGCCCGCGAGCCTACCGCCGAGCGCGTCCGCCTTTGCCGCCGGGGATGACACGGGACGATGCGCGCGGTATGCCTCGAAATTTCTCTCCCGCCGCCCGGCATCGTATGACTGCCGGGCCGACTCGTTATGCAGCACGCGGTAAGCTTCGTTGATGGACTTCATCGCCTCTTCGTCGCCGCCGCGATCCGGGTGGTGCGCCTGCGCCTGCCGCTTGTAACAACGCTCGATCTCCTCGCGCGACGCGCCTTCCAACGCATCGAGAATCGAGTAATAGTCATTCTCTCCCTCAGCTTTTTTCATCTAAGAAGTGCCCGCCCGCAGGTGTCATTTATACTAACTTCAACGCACGGATTTCGTCTATGCCCGCACGCTTCCTGTGCACGCGACACGCGGACGCGGCTCATATGTTAAGCTTGCGGGGCATCAACAATTCATGCGGCAGCGGCGGCTTGAGCCAACCGGCGACATCCGCCGACGTGAAATTTTATGGATTTAAATTTTGTGCCCGGAGATGATCTCGTGTTTCAGGTCGAGAGTGGTTTCGGGCTAATACGTGTGCTGGCCGTTGAGGGCGAGGGCAACTCTGCGGTGTGGCACATTCTCATCTACGAAGATTTCTACCCGGAAGTCGAAGTGGCCGAAGCGGCGCTCGCGAGCGGGCGCGAAATGGCCGCACGCCTCCCACACCTCGCGCTTACGAACCACGCGTTCGAGAAGACGCCCGCGGCTCGGCTCGGCAATCGCCCCGTCGCGGAGCAAGAGTTGACAACGTATCGGAGATGGAAAGAGACGGGCGGTGAAGTGTCCGACCGTTCCGTGCTGCTGATGCTGGGAATGCGCTGATAATTTTGCGGAACTGCGGACTGAAGCTTCGCCCTCATCATTCAAACGCTTCCGACCTCTCGCCTTAACATCCGGCGCGCGCCGACTGCCGCTCACTTTTCATCAAAGACGACTTCCCTCTCGCGCCCACATCATGGCCCGAAGCGACCGCGATACTCGCCCGACGTGATGAATGCCTTGACCATCTCTGCGTTAACGAAGTTGCCGCCAAACTCATTCAACTTACCGAGCCAGAAATTGTAGCCGTTGAAGTTCAGTCCCGGCTCCGGCGCATCGTCGGGGTTGCGCCTGAGATAGCCGAAGTATTGCATCAGGACGAAGGCGCGATTGAACTCGCGTTGGGCGAATGCTCCGTTCTCGACGACGCTGCGCAAGACCTCCGCGCGCGTCTGCGTGTTGTTGGTGAGCGCCGATACGAGCGCGTTGCGCTCTGTTTGCGTGAGCGAGTTGCCGGTGTTGGCGTTCAGCGCATCAACAAATTGCGCCGCCGTCAACGTCGAAGGATAAGCATTCGTGAAGCGCGGGAGCGCGACGAAAGAGTTGAAGTAGGCCCGCTTGTTGGTCTCTAACTGCGCCTCCCATCCCGGCGCACCGACGACGACGCCCAGCCCGATCCCTTGCGTGTCGGGGAGAAATTCAGAGAGGCGCAATGGGACGGGTTTGCCCGCGATGTTGCCGTAGGCCGCTTCATATGCGCGATAGACGAGGAAGCCTGTCTGCTGAAATTCAATCGAGATGAAGAAGGCCGCCGAGACGTTGATGCGGCGTGCTTCGCGACACCCTGCATTTGTGCCGCACTCGGTAATCTGATTCGTCCAGAAGGCTAAACCGGCGGCGTCCGGCTCGCGGTTAAGGAAATCGTGATAGTGCTGGCGGACGAAGAACTGCGCGTCGTCAATCGGGTTCGACGCGGGCGGCAACGTGTCGTTATCCGTGATGGTCAGAACCGCGCTCGACTGATTGCCGAGCGTAGATGCGCCCGTCAAATTTGAGAGCGTGAGATTGATCGTCTCGTTGTTTTCGACGAACACGTCATCCGTGATGAGGACGCTGAAGGTCTTGCTCATCTCGCCTGCGGCGAAGCGGAGCGTACCTCGCGCCGCCGTGTAGTCGGCCCGTTCACTCGCCGTCCCGTCCGAGGTCGCATAGTCAACGGTCACGGGTACGGAAGCGTCGCCGAGACGGTTAACGGCGATCTGAATTTCGCCCGCACCTTCGGCAACGCTCCGCTCCGCGGCGCTGAACCCCACGACGGAAAGAGCCGCGGCGGGTTGACCACCGAACTGCCCGCGAATCTCTCCGGCCGGAAAAGCGCTGCTGTGGACGTTGATGTAGAGCAACCCGGCCTTCAGGTCGCGCACCTGCTGCGGGGTGACGTTAATCTGAAAATCGTTGAAGTTGCCGGTCGAGGGTAAGTCGAACGCCACGGCGGCTGTCGCGCCCGGAAGCGCGGGGCCGTGAATGTGCGAGGCCGTCTCCGCGGCGGAGAGACCCGCGAAATTGAGCGAGACGCGCGCCGTCGTTTCGTCCTTGTCGAGCAGGATGGTCGCCGTGCCAATCGCGTGAGAATTCGTCGGCGGCACTTCCTGTGCGCCGTTGAGGTTCGCGACGAACAGCGTCCGCTGCCCGAAGATTTCATAGACCGCGCCGTTCGAGAGGGAGACGACGTAGAGGTTGCCGTTCGGCCCGGTCTGGATGTCGGTCGTGATGCCGAAGTCGCGCCCGACGACGAGGCTCTCGCTTTCGCCGAGGTCGAACTTGTCGAGGTTGTCGGCCACGCCGTCGGCGAGACGCGGGTCGTCGCTCGCGACGTGCTGGCGGTCGGCGCTGAGTTTGAGACGGAAGAGAAAACCGCCGAGCAGCGTCGTGCGCGAAGCCCCGACGAAGAGCGTGTCGGCGTACTGCGCGCCGAGGGTCGTCCCCTTCGCGAAGCCGACGGGCGAGGGCGCGACCGAATAACGCCAACTCAATTCAGGCTCCGCGTAGTGCGCTCCGGGCAGCATGTAGAGGCGCGAGAGAGCCTGCGCAGGCGTGTCGGCGATGAGCGCGGGCGACCAGCGATTCTGTTGTAGTCCACCGGGACGGCTCGTCTCGATGGCTTTGAATTCGGCGACGCGGCTCGACGGCCCCATCACTTGAATCCAACCGTTGTTTGCGCCGCCGGTGACGCGATTGATTTCGTCGAACGCGTCGTCGCCGTTCTCCTGTGTCCAGAGATTGCCGGAGATTGGGTCGAAGTCCATCCCGAAACTATTGCGGACGCCGTAAGCGAAAATCTTTTTGACGTTCGTCGCCGCCTCGCCGCTCAAGCCGGAACTCACGTTGAAGAAAGGGTTGTCGGTCGGCGTCGTGCCGTCGTCGTTGAGGCGGAGGATGACGCCCGTGAGATGCGCGTCGTCCGGCTCCGGCCCGCCGAATTGGTCGTCGGGGACGGGGCCGCCGCTCGTGATGTTTTGCAGGAGGCCGCGACGCCCGTTGTCTCCGATCACGACGTAGAGCTTACCGTCGGGGCCGAAGCGGAGCACGCCGCCGTTATGATTGCCGCGCGAGGGCTGTCCGGCGTCCGCCTGAAACGCGCGCAGACGAATCAACGTGCGGTCGAACGTGAGCGTCGAGTTGTTCCAGATGTAGCGGTCAACACGATTGCCGAGCAGCGGCACTTCATCAATTGCGCCGGTGTCAACGCCCGTGCTGCTCTCCGTCCAGTAAAGATAGACGAAGTGGTTCGACGCGAAATTCGGATGCAGCGCAATGCCGAGCAACCCGCGCTCGGAGGCGTTGTTGACGGCGAGGTCGAGCACGGTGTTCTGCAACCCGCCGTTCGTCACGCGCCGCACCTTGCCCGACGCTTTTTCCAACACGAGAAAATCGTTCGCGCCGATGAAGGCCATGCTGGTCGGCTGGTCGAGACCGGCGACAACGGTGCGGACGCTGAGGTTCGTGACGGTCATGCGCGGGCCTGTGCCGGGTTGTTCGACAACGGTCGTCGCGGTTGCAGAGTTATCCGCCGGAATGGGATCGGCCTCGCTCGCGCTCACGGTGGCCGTGTTCGAGAGCGGCCCTGCCGATTGAGGCTGGACGACGATGGTCACGGTTGCGCTCGCGCCGACAGCAATGCTGCCGACCGCACAGTTGATCGCGGTCGTCCCCGCGCAAGACCCTTGGCTCGGCGTCGCGGAGTTGAAGTTGACTCCGGCGGGGAGCGTGTCGGCGATGTTCACGTTCGTCGCCGTCGCGGGGCCGTTGTTCGTGACGTTGATGCGATACGAAAGGCTCGTGCCGACGGCGACCGGGTCGGGCGAATCCGTGTTCGAGATTGTGAGGTCGGCGCTCGACGGGCTGGCGACGACGAGTGTCGCCGTGGCCGTGTGTTGCAGCGCCCCGCTCGTCGCGTTGATGTTGAGCGGGAAACTTCCCGTGGGTGTGCCCGCGCCGGTCGTCACGGTCAGCGTGGAAGTTTTGGCCGATGCGTCCGTGATCGAAATCGTGGGCGGATTAAAACTTGCGCTCGAACCCGCGGGCAGACCGCTGGCGGCGAGCGACACGCTTCCGGTAAAACCCGCCGACGGCGTGACGGTCACGTCGTAAGCCACGCTGTTGCCGGGTGTGACGGTGCGGGTTGAGGGCGTGAGCGTGACGGCGTAATCCGGCGTGGGAGCGGTGGAGGTCGCCGTGGCGAAAGTGAAATAGATGTTATCGCCGGAAGTGTTGCCGTCGCCGTTGGCCTGATTGCCCGCGACATAGAAGGTGACAGGCCCTGCGTCATCCGGCGGCGCAGTCCACTTGAACGTCCAACTCGCGCCGTTGTGCTGGCCGAAGAAAGTGCCGTTCGCCGTGTGCTCGATGTACTGTCGTGTGGGAAACGGCCCCTGCCCGTTGAGCACCTGCGTCAGGTTGTCGAGATTTTCGAGCGTACCCGCTTTCTGGTTGCTGTCGTCGAGCGCCGTCAACTCGAAGCCCCAACGGATGCGCGTCTGGTCGGCGTTCGCGTGATTGACGGTAATCTGATAGGTCTGCCCCGGCACGTAATTCCGTGGCGCGTCGAGCGTCAGGCGACCCGTGCCGGGATTGTTGTTGACGTGGCACTCGGCACAGGCTTCGGGTTCCTCGCCGGGTGCGTGCGTGTAGCCCGCAGGCGGCCCCGCGGAGAAAGCACGCGCGGTTCTGTTGGCGGCATTGTCTGTGAACAGAAGACAGATGCCCGACGCGGCGAAGAGCAGGACGATGAGCAGCTTGAGACGATTCGTCTTATCCATTGGAACTGACACCCGTAGTATTTCCGTCAATCGAATTAGCGCCGACCGGGCAACAATGGCGGTCATCAATAAAGATAGCCCGGCAACGAATCGCCGGGCTATGTTGTCTTCGCGTCCAAACCTCCCCGCATGATCCCGCGCGTCTAGCGCCGCTTCAGCCGAGCATGAAGCCGAGATTGTTCGGCGAGAAGCGATTGAGCAGAGGGAAAACCGCAGGGAGGTCGCTGCCCGACAAGCCGTACCATGTGGAGAGCGTGGCGGCATATTGTTCGACGGCGGTCGAAGGTATCCAACGCCCGCGCGTGTCCGTATCGTCGGGGCCGCCGAGGGCGAGCGTCGGGTAACGCCCGTAGAAATCGCCGCCGCGCACCGCGCCGCCCATCACCAGATGATGGCTGCCCCAACCGTGATCCGAGCCGACACCCGCGCCCGAACCGGCGGGCTGAAACGTGCGCCCGAAATCCGAGAGCGTAAATGTCGTGACATTGTTCGCGACGCCAAGCTCCACCGTCGCATTATAAAAAGCATTCATCGCCTGACTGACCTGAGTCAGTAATCCATCCTGACTGCCCGCGCTGCGCTGGCTGCTGTGCGAGTCGAAGCCACCGAGCGAACAGAAGAAAATTTGCCGCTTCATGTTGATGCCCGCCGTCGGATCAATGCTTGCTTTGATGAGACGTGCGACCTGCAACAACTGGCGACTGAGCGACGTGCTCGGATTCGGGAACGGGGTGAGAATCGTCGGGCTGACGGTGGCGAGCGCGGCCCCTGTTTGCAGCGAAC
>JBAVPI010000688.1:0-3534 GCA_049692915.1 Pyrinomonadaceae bacterium | reverse complement strand
GGCGCGACCCGAACTCCCACGAGGGACTGGCGCGGTGCTGTGCCTGCGTGCGCGTTCGACGCGCAGGAGCGCCGCGACGACAATCGGATTAGGCTCAGGCGTGTTCAGCGGCGGCGGCACGAGGCCGAGTTGCTTTGAACTGTTTTCCGGGGACGCTTTAACGTTGCCGCCGTCGCCGTAACGGGCGGTTTCCGACGATAATCCGGCGTGTAATTGAGCGCTTTCGGGAATTTCGATGGCGGCTTCACGGGCGCGTCTTTGCTGAATCTCACGCACACGCTCGCTCAACTCTTTACGCCACGCGGGACGATTGCGGCCCGTTCCCGGAAATTCAATGAGGGTCGAGCCGGTTGTGCCCTGCGCCGGGGCTTCGCCTTCGACGGGCTGTTCAGGCGGGGTTGACCGGGCGTTTTGCCGCTTGCGCGGTTCGGCGGCTGAGTTTTGTTCAGGAGTTTGAGTCTGCATCGGATTAGGTTTCTGGCACCAAATGCACGCGTCGTTGGCCTTCAAACTGAACGGCGCGACGCACGGGACAGCGTGTGTCGGAGCGGCCTCCCTGTGTGGCAAACCAAAAATTTTGTTTTCATCATGACGACGGGCTGAAGCCTGTAAACCCAAGCCCTTTGCGGAGTCGCGGCGGATGGTATCAGGATTTACTTTAAGTCGTCAACCAGAAAATATACAAGCCACTGTAGTTGGGAGTCGGGCGGCTACAATATTTGGGACGGAGACGGGTTTGGACAAAGCCGAAAGGGGGTTGTGAGAATTTCCGTCGGCGCGTGGGAATCTGAATTTAAGGTTCGAGGTCGGGCTGCTCAATGGATAAGCGTGCCGGTGCGCCGCCAGCGTGTGTTTTTGAAGAAATTGACGATAAATCCGAGCGGGCCGTCGTTGTCCGGCGCGCTTTTGTCGTAAGACCAGAAGACGAACACCGCGCGCCCGACGATTAAATCGCGCGGCACAGTCCCCCAGAAACGACTGTCTTCGCTGTTGTCACGGTTATCGCCCATCATGAAGTATTCGTTGTCCGGAACGCGGAACGATTTGTTCACGCCGAATATCGCCGTCGGTGGGGCGGAGGTGTCGCCGTTTCGGGTTCGGCTGAGAGTTCCGGGCGTGTAATAGACTGCGTAAGGTTCGTCGCCGCGTGGCGATTCGATTAACTTTCTGAGTTCGGCCTTGTCGTTGCCAAGCTGCGAATCGAGCGTCGTGACGCGGTGTTCGGGTAGAAGCTTGCCGTTTATCAGAACGTCGGCTCCGCGGATTTCGATGGTCTCGCCGGGCAGCCCGATGACGCGCTTGATGAAGAGCGTCTGATACTTGACGATGGTTTCGCTCGTGTCTATGTCCGAAGGGTATTTGAAGACCACGATGTCGCCGCGCCGGATGTCGCGTTGCGGTAGGAGGGGAATGTGCGGGCCGGGCGCGAAGATGAATTTGTTGATGAAGAAATGGTCGCCGACGTAGATGGTGTTCTCCATCGAAGCCGAAGGAACTTCCGCCGCCTGCGCGACGAAGGTCGTGAAGAAGAAACCCATCACAAGGACGACGACTGCCGACTCGAAATACTCGCGCCAGAGACTGCGCGACTTTTTCGCGCCCTCCGCCTCGTCTTCAACCGGCAGGCGCTTGTGTGCGTCGTCCGTCTTCGTCTGTGCTGTTGCCATCGTCTTTCGCTTAAAGTCGAACGGGTGTGTCGCCGTCGTTCGTCGCCGAAGGACTTCGCGCGTCACTCAGAGCGGCTGTCGTCCCGCGAAGCCGGCCTCCATTTCGTGCCACCATTCGATACTTTCGCCTTCGCCGGATTGCCAGCACAGGAGCACGACGCGCTCGTCACGCATCGAGGGAAAATCTATCAACCCGCGCGCGTAGTCCTTGATCTGCACGCCGAGCGCTTCGATCTCGCCGACGCTTTCGGCCAGTTGCACGAGCGCCGAGATGTACTGCGGGCCGCCGCTCATGCCGCCGCCGCCGAGCTTCGAGCCTTCGGCGGCGAGACGCGCCTCTTCCTGCGACGCCGTGATTCGCTTGTACGTCCGCTGGATGTCGCGCACGATGCGGCGCACGGTCGGCAAAAGCGTGTTGGCTTCGGCTACGGTGAAAAGTTTCATAAAGAACAAGGTCAGAGGTTAGAGATCAGAGGTTAGAGATCAGTTAAAAATCATCTTCTCTGACCTCT
Source organism: Pyrinomonadaceae bacterium (assembly GCA_049692915.1). Taxonomy (GTDB): domain Bacteria; phylum Acidobacteriota; class Blastocatellia; order Pyrinomonadales; family Pyrinomonadaceae; genus JAIVJG01. The sequence continues at coordinate 1,355 of JBAVPI010000688.1, read as the reverse complement.
AACCTCCGACCTCCAACCTCTGCTTTACTGATCGTCCGTGATGCGTATGAAATCCGCTGTGCCGTCGAACTGTTCCGTTTCGTCCGGCATGACGGAATCGGACATGACGTGTGCGATTGTTTCCTCGAAGATTTCACTGCGAATTTCGAGATGCGCGTGGGCCTGCGCGTCATGGTCGTCGTGATCGTCGTGATGGTCGTGCGGGACGGCGGGGACGCGATGCGGTTCAAGCTCATTGCGGCGGTGCGGTTCATCGTGATGATTGCTGTTGATGAACGTCTGCGCGGGCTGCTCTTCGTGCGGGTGGTGGTCGTAATAACGGGAATTGTGCGAAACCTCTTTGCGCACCTTTTCCGCGATCTCGCCGAGGTCTATGAAGTAGTCGGCCACGTCTATGAGTTTCGGCGCGGTGTTCGAGCGGAAGCCCGCGACCTCGACGCGGCAGCCTTTGTAGGCCACGGCGTTGACGGCATAGACGAAATCCTCGTCGCCGGAGACGAGCACCGCCGTGTCGTAGCGGCCCGCGAGCGAAAGCATGTCAACGGCGATCTCAACGTCGAGATTGGCCTTGCGCGTGCCGTCATAGAAGGTCTTCAGTTCTTTGTGGATGACGCGAAAGCCGTTGCGTCGCATCCAGAGCAGAAAGCCCTGCTGCCGCTCGGCCCCAACATCAACGCCCGTGTAAAAGAAGGCGCGCAGAAGCCTCCCGTCGCCCAAAAGGACGCGCAGGAGTTTGTTGTAGTCTATGTCTATGTTGTGAAAGCGCGCTGCGTGGAAAAGATTGTTACCGTCAATGAAAACCGCGACTCTGCCTCTGTAACCGAACTGCCATGAAATGTTGTTTGTCGGATCAAAATGCATGCGAAAAATGCTCCGTTAAAGTTTGGGCTGAAATTTTCAAACATCTGTTAAAGCCTAGGATGCCGCCGTGCGGCGTGCGCGGTCAAGAGGCGAAGGCGTTTTTCAAACCGTTGACCGCCAAACTCTCCGCTCGCCTTCACCCGTTCGTTGCCGTAATCGTGAGTTGTTCGCCCGTCACCGCGTCCACGTAGAACACGCCCGCCTGAGCCTGTCCGCCGAGAGTAATTTCCCATGCCAGATGCAACTCAAGCGCGGATGCGTCGCCCTCGCGTCTGACGGGAAAGATGACCAACTCGCGCGCGCCGAGTTCACCGGCAGAGGCGACGTTGCGGGTCGCATCGTTGCCCGCCTGATCACGGACGCGCACGCTTTGATTCACGAGCGGGGCCAGCGTCGTCTCAGGCGAGACGGGAAGCGACAGGCGCGCGGCGACGAGCGCGCGCCGGAGTTGCTCGGCGTCGGGGATCGCCGTGCTGTTGAGGCCGACGATGCGC
>JBAVPI010000687.1:0-1677 GCA_049692915.1 Pyrinomonadaceae bacterium | reverse complement strand
ACTTCGCTCCATGTGTAATCAACTTTGTCGCCGATGTTGATGCGCTCCTTTGTGATGAGCGCGACGAAGACATCCCGCCCGAAAGGTTCGCCGACGGGGAACTCGTATGTGTTCGCACGCGGGATGGTGTGCGCGCCCGCCGCAACCTGATTGTCGCGGTCGTTATCGTTCGGGAAAATACAGGTCGCGACGTTGTCGCGGCTGAAGACGAGCAGGTATAGATAGCCGCCCATGTCGGTCGTCACCTGATACGTGACCTGCTCTCCGTTGTGATAGATGGTTTTGTTTTCGCCCGTCGCGAGACTCAGACGAATCGGCGAAATCGGATTCGTCAGTGCGATGGCGGGCGCGGATTCGGCGGTCGCAAACAGAGGCTGGTCGTCCAGTCCGACGGTCGAGATGATGTCGAACTGCGGCTGCTGATCGCCATCCAGTTTACCGCTCGCATGCATCGCGTTAATGCTCTTGTAGATGCGCGCCTTGAGTTCACGTAACGAAGGCGCGTCCCCCCGCTGCGTTTCCGCGAAGACGTAGGAAAGCGCGCCGCGCAAAACTCCGCCTACTTCGACGGGGTACGCGCGTTGATTCGCGGAGGCCGCCGAGATGACGACGACGCCGGAGAGCTTTTTGACTTTCGAGGAATCAAGAAAGCCGCCGACGCGCTTTAAGTCGCGCGACTGCGCTGCGTTGACGACGGAATAAGCGTCGCCGATGGCGCGCGTGCCTTCTCGATGGACGGCGGTCAGAGACTTGAATTGATCGGGGCGGGGAAGATAGCGCGCGCCGCCGCCTCGCGGGAAGGCGTGCAGCTTGGGGATGTCGCGCGAGATGGTGCCCGAATGACACGAATCGAAGACGAGCACGGCGCGGCGACCGGACAACTGCGCGATCATCTCGTCGAACACGTCGTCGCGTATCTCGCCCGTTCCCGTTTCGGGATTAACGTCGTAGGGCGCAATCGTTTCGTCCCACCCGTCCGTCTCGTCGCCGTTGTCGTCGGGCAGTTGCGAGCCGTGACCGGCGTAGAGGAAAAAGACACGGTCGCCGGGTTGCGTCCCTTCGATGAGCCAGCTACGAAACTGCTGCGCGACGTTGGCCGCGGTCGCCTCTTCGTTGGTCAAAATCTTAATCGAGTTGGTGTCGAAGCCGTAGCGCGTGTGCAAAAATTCAGCCGTCTGCGTCGCGTCCTGCACACAGCCCGGCGTTTCAGGGACGCGATTGTCGCCGTACTTCTCGACCCCGACGACGAGCGCGCGATCAGCCGAGCGTGCGGCGTCGGCTTTCGTCAAGATAAACAGTAAGCACAGCGACAGCAGTAGAATGTGCTTCAAGTTGTTTCCCGCAGAATATCTTTTCATTTACTTTCGTGCCGGACGCGCTACGTCGCCGGTTGGAGAAAAAATTTGTCTCCCTAAAACTATATCGCAGGAACAGAGTCCAAAAAGTATCACGATGTGTATAGCATTTTTTTAGCACGTCCCTTGCGCCACCCGAATTTTTGACGACGGGCCGCGCTTCCGTCGCCGATTCTAAGCTACGCTTCCGTCGCCGATTCTAAATTGCCGCCGACCCGTCGAAGCCGGACGATTCAAGACCCAACCTGATCGTGGGTTTAAGATTGGAAAGCGCCGCGTCTCTCCGTCAGGGGGCGCGGCGCTTTCCTCCGTCGAACGCGGG
>JBAVPI010000686.1:0-5098 GCA_049692915.1 Pyrinomonadaceae bacterium | reverse complement strand
CGCCATCCGTCAGATGAGCGGGGAGCTTTTCGTCTGTTAAATTTTTCGTGAACAAGGGGAAGAAGCGATGACGAGAAAGACCAGCCTGATTGAGTTGAGCGCCTTTGACGAAGAGTCTGAGGAACTGAACGTGATTATCGAAACGCCGAAAGGCAGCCGCAATAAATTCAACTACGACGAGAAACTTGAACTCTTCAAACTCGGCGGTGTGCTGCCCGCGGGCGCGGTCTTTCCTTTCGACTTCGGCTTCGTGCCCTCTACGAAGGGCGGCGACGGCGACCCGCTCGACGTGCTGGTGCTGATGGACGAACCAGCGTTCGCGGGCTGCCTCGTGCGCGTCAGGCTGCTCGGCGTTATCGAGGCCGACCAGACGGAAGAGGACGGCGAGAAGACGCGCAACGACCGGCTCGTCGGCGTCGCCGCCACATCACGACAGCACCAAGATGTCCGCACGCTCGAACAACTCAGTGAAATCATGGTCAAGGAGATCGAACACTTTTTCGTCTCTTACAACGATGTCAAAGGCAAAGTGTTCGAGCCGCTTGGACGTTTCGGCCCGTCGAGGGCAAAGAAAATCGTGGAAGAGGGAGTTGAGCTTTTCCGTCGGCAGAAGCGTAAATCGAGTGGAAAGAAGAGGGCGCTTAGCTCAAAATCAGGCGGGGGCAGGAAAAAGAGTTGAGCGAGTTGGCGCTACTTTTTGGGAAAAAGAAATCGCAGGATCGGGTCAACGCGTTGCGCCCACGCCGTCTCGGAATGCTTCGCGCCCTCCGCCTCGAAGTATTTCAAGTCGTTATCCAAACGCCAACCCTTAGCGATTAACGCATCGCGCAGGAGTCGCGCGTCTATCGTCGCGCGCGGGTTTTCGTCCGTCCCGATGTCGAGCCAGATGCGCGTGGCGGGTCGTCTGCGAAGCGTCGCGACGTGACGCAGAATCACTTTGTCATCCCACCAGACCGATGGCGAGACGACGGCCAGTCTGCCGAAGACATTCGGATAGCGCAGGCCCAGATAGAGCGACACCAGCCCGCCGAGCGACGAGCCGCCGAGGCCCGTCTCGCGCGCTTCGCGCCGCGTGCGATAGTGCGCGTCTATGAACGGCTTCAACTCTTCGACGATCATGCGCCCGTAAGAGTCGGCCAACCCGCCGTCCTTGACCTTCGCGTCTTTGGTCGGCGTGTATTCGCCCACACGCTCTTTGCCCGTGTTGTAGATGCCGACGATGATGAGCGGCTCGACCGCGCCGGAAGTGATGAGCGCCTGCGCCGTTTCGTCCACGCGCCACTCCTGACCCGGAATAAACGAGGTCGCGCCATCGAATAAGTTTTGCCCGTCGTGCATGTAAAGCACGGGGTAACGCATTTTTTTGTGCGACTCGTAACCGGGCGGCAGGTAAACCAGCACGTCTCTATCGGTCGGCAGAAACTTTGAATGAAATTTCGCGTGGGTGCGAAATTCGCCGGTCAACGTGTGCGTGGCCTGCGCAAAAATTTCGGGCGCGGCCTTGTGGCTAAAGGGAAACATGATGGTCAATATCGCGACGGACAGTAATGCTCGTCGCACGCGTTGTCTCCTTCGCATTCGTCTTTCGGGCTGTCTCACGCAAACTCCCCGTCCGGCATTCAAGGCCCAAAACTTCTACGTCAAATGAATTTTCGCGTCAACAACTATTTGTCCCGGCAAGACTGCTGCGAGACGAAACACGCTTGGCTTAAGAGGTGCGGCGGTTTATAAACACTCGTCGGTCACACAGATGGAGGAGTTCGATAAAGATGACTTGGATACGCACGATTCCGCTGACTGAGGCCGATGAAGAGTTGCGCCGCGCGGTTGAAGGACAGCGCGAGTTGTACCCGGCGGAGTATGCCGTCCCGCTCCATCCGGCGGGCGACGGCACTTCGCAGATCGTCGCTTCGCACAGCCTCATTCCCGCCGCTCTCTATCATGCCTTTTCCACTTTCGGCGCGCTGATGTCGCCCGAACTGCCGCTCTCGCGGCGACAGCATGAAATGATTTCGACTCTGGTGTCGGTGCTCAACCGTTGCCATTATTGAATCGAGTCTCACGCAGAGTTTCTGCGTCGCGTTACACTCGATGAAGAGATGGTGCGGGCGCTCCGCGAAGATTACCGGACTGCGCCCGTCTCGAACGAGGAGCGCGTCATGCTCGATTACGTCGCCCAACTCACGCTCGACGCGACGTGCATCACGCCGCAACATCATCAGGACTTGCGTGCCGCAGGCTTTGACGACCGGGCGATTTTGCAGATCACGTTGATCGCTTCTTGGTTCAACTACATCAACCGCGTCGCCGATGCGCTCGGCGTCGGACGCGAAGGGGACGAGTGAGCTTTGAGAGACAAAAAGGGAGAGTTCGCTTAAATCATTTCCCCATCTCTCAACGCTTCCTCAAGCCTCAACGCTTCCTCGCTTTTCATCTTTTTGTGTTCGGCGAGCATGTTGCAAAAGAGCGCTCCCTGCGAGAGTGCGTCGTCGAGCGCCTGATGCGTATAGGGCAAGTCGTCGAACCAGTGTCTCGGCATGTTGCGTTTGAAGGCGTCGAGGAAGCCGACGTTGAGCAGGGCCATAGCGAACGTCTTGATGTCGAGCGCCCACCAGTTAAAGGGATTCTCTCCGGCAAATTTATTGAGATACCAGCACACGAACATGAAATCGAACGCCGCCGGATAGCCGACGAACACGGGCGTCCCCGGCAGAGACTTGAGCCACTCGACGTAATCCCGCATCGCCTGTTCCGGCGGCTGCACGTCGCGGCGACAGGCTTCCCACGCACGCGGCTGTTCCTTACGCCACCATTCCATCGTTTCGGGATGGCCCGCCGCGCCCGGCAACGTTTCGAGGTTGACGGTGAACGTCGCGACCAAAGTTTTGTCCGCGAAATACGCGGCGGAGCCGAGACTCAGCATCGAATGTGGGCCGGGAATCGGCCCGTCTGTTTCAACGTCTGTGCTGACGTAAATTTCAACCATCACTTCTCCCGGAAAAATTGAACTCGTCACTAACTCGTATTGCCGAGCCGCCTCTTATAGCACGACTCCGGTTCTTCGCGCCGTCCAAATCCGCAAACGTCAGCGCCCTTTTTCCGCACAAACTATTCCGACCGGATGGCGCTAACCTTGCAAAAATGCGTCCATTAGCGCATTATGGGGCAGTCAATGTCCTTCTCTCGCGTATCACCGTTGATGCGCCCCGCGCTCTAGATTACGGCGGCGTTTGGGATTGTTCGAGAGTTGGTGCAATACAAATTCGCAGAAGCTGCTCCGCCGCGCATACGAACCAGCGCTTTCGCTGCTACCGTTTCTCCGCCGACCCGGCATTTCGAGCTTCTCATAGCACTCCGCCGTCGGAGAGGAGAACAATCCATGAGTTTTAAAATTTACGTCGGAAATCTTTCGTTCGATACTTCGAGCGAAGATTTGCAGCAGCTCTTTTCGCAGGCCGGAACGGTCGAGTCGGTCGCCCTCATCGAAGATCGTGAAACGGGACGCTCGCGTGGCTTCGGCTTCGTCGAAATGTCTTCCAAAGAAGAGGGCGAAGCGGCCATCTCACAGTTCAACGGTAAAGACCTCGGCGGTCGTAACCTGACGGTCAACGAAGCCAAGCCGCGTGAGAATCGCGCGGGCAGTGGCGGCGGCGGTCGCGGTGGTTACGGCGGCGGCGGCAGCAGATACTAACGCTCGCGCCTTCATCGTCCTTCACGAAATTCCCGGCAGGGACAAACACTGCCGGGGATTTCGCTGAAGACCGCAGGCCGCGAACGTTGCTACTGAAATTTATTTGCTCACACGAAGGAGTTTTTTTTGGCAAAAGAAGATTTGATACCGGCGCAGGGAGTAATCGTTGACAAACTGCCCAACGCCTTTTTTAAAGTCAGGCTGGATAATAGCGAGCACGTCGTGCTGGCGCAGATTTCGGGTAAAATGCGTAAGAACTTCATTCGCATCCTCCCCGGCGACCGCGTCTCGGTCGAGTTGTCACCATACGATTTGACGAGGGGTCGCATCACTTACAGATACAAATAAATCGCATCGCCAGCCAACCGTTGACGCCCGCGTGCGTTTGATGCCGTCACGGGAGACCAACGGGAATTTGAACTGGCGGTGCATGCGCCGTCACGACCGGAGGAGCAATTTTATGGATAAACCTATTTACGCCGTTGGTGATCGCGTCGAGAAATTGTGCGCCGTCTGCGACGAGGTACGGGGGCACGTCGTTGCCACGGTCTCGAAGCAGGGACGAATCTCGCGCGTGCAGTGCCCGCAGTGTGGAACACGCAGTTCTTTCAAGAGCACGCAGGGCAAGACGACTTCGAGCACCGGCGCGAAAACCGGCACCGTCTATGACCGCACGCGCACCTACCGCATCGGTCAATCCATGGTTCACCCGCAGTACGGTTACGGCGAAGTGACGGCCATCATCGAGCCGAAAAAGATTGACGTGCTGTTCGAGGATCGCATGCGACGGCTGATTCATTCGCAGCTCGCCGTTTAACTCATCGCCGACTTGCCAACAGGACGAAGGCTTGGCAGAATGGCCGTCGCCGCAACCGGCGACATTTACATCTGAGAGGCAGGTGTTGCTCTTTTATCAAAACAGATTTTAGGACGAACAAAATTTAATCGTAATGTTGCGGGGCTTAATAGTGCCCGCCTAGTCTTTTCTTCAGGCTGAGAATGGAGCAAATGAAATGGCAGTAGTTAACGTCAATCAGGGCGAGTCAATCGAAAGCGCGCTGCGTCGCTTCAAGCGTAAGGTGATGTCGGAAGAGATCATCAAGGACGCCAAGAAGCACGCCTTCTTTATGTCGCGCGGCCAGAAGGCCAAACTCAAATCCGCGCTCGCCCGCAAACGCAACAAGCGCAAACAGCGCCCGATGCGTCCGCGCACCTAGTCGCGCTCACGTCCGCATAAGAAAGAGGATGCCGCTTCACAAAAGCGGCATCCTCTTTTTTTACGTCCCGACTTTTTACGTCCCGACAACTTTTGCCCATCACTCAAAGATTTTCGATCTCGACCGGCTCGACCGGCTCGGCCAGTTCAAAACCGAAGACGCGCGCGTAGAAATAGAGTTCGCCGTCGAC
>JBAVPI010000685.1:0-4869 GCA_049692915.1 Pyrinomonadaceae bacterium | reverse complement strand
TCGAGTTGCGACTTGGCGCGGTCGGTGCGGAAGCCCTCAGTCACCTTCTCTTTAATCTCCGCGAGTTCCGGGATGACGTTCGGCTCTTTGCGCGCGACGAGCATGGGGACGGCGAAACCGCCCTTGATGCTCACGCGGTCGCCGATCTGCCCGACATCGTTCAAAGGCTCGACCGCTCCCTCGAACTGCGGTGAACTGCCGATCTCCGGCACGTTGTCGCCGGGCTTGACGAACGGCGTCGTCTTAACCATCTCCTCCGGCTTCATGCTGGCTTCGGGCGCGAGTTCCCGCGCGACCGTCTGGAAATCCTTGCCGCCCTTCAACGCTTCGACGGCACGCGCCGCGAGTTGCGCGGCGGAAGCGTAAGAGCGCCGGTTGCGCAAAGAGACGAGCAGTTCCGGCTTCGCCACGTCGAACGTCTTCGGGACGGAATCGCCGCGACGGAAGATGTAGTAAGCGTTGCCGGTCTTGACCGGATCGCCGACGCCTCCGGGCTGAAGTTCAAAGACGTTCTGCACAAGGTCTGCGGGGTTGTTCGCGGTGGAGGTCTTCGCGCGGCTTGGGTTCTTCTTGACGGGGTTCGGCAGGAAGCCGCCCGTCTTCGCCGTCGCGGGGTCTTCGGAGTTGCCGCGCGCGAGTTCGGCGAACGCCTCTTCGCTCGCTGTGAGGTCTTCGCCGCGCACGCGCGCCACGAGGCCCGTCGCCTTTTGCAGCACGGTCTGGTCGAGTTCGGGGTGCGCGACCTTCAACACGATCTGCTGAACTTTAACGCCCGCCTCTTTGTTCTCAGGCTTCAACTGGTCGTACTCCCTGCGCAAATCCTCTTCGGGGATGTTGAGCTTCTCGCCGACCTTGTCCTGACTGATGTAGAGATACTGTATCTTCTTCTGCGGTTCGAGCACGCGAAAGTCCGTCTTGTGCTCGTCGTAATATTTCTGCAAGTCTTCGTCGGAGGGGTTGATGCTCTTGGCGAGATCGCCCGCGGTCACGGGCACGTAAGTCAGGTCGAACAAAGTGTTCTTGCGCTCCCAATCCTGTTGCACTTCGAGGTCGGAGATTTGCGCGCCCGCCGTGACGAAGGCACGGAGTTTCTGCTTCGCGATGTCGTCGCGCACGCCCTGCTCGTAAACATCGAGGCTTCCGAAGCTGCGGTTGACGTAATCCTTATAACGCTTGAGGTCGAAGTTGCCGGAAGCGTCGGCGAACTGCTTGGCGATGAGGTCGCGCACTTCCGCGTCCGAGGCCGAGAGATTGAGGCGCGCGGCTTCCTGCACGGCGACGCGGTCGTTAATCAGGCCGTCGAGGAGTCGTTCGTCGGTCAGCCCTAGCTGCGCGAGGCTGAACTGGCCGCCCATCTGCTGCTCGTATGCCTTCTTACGCAAGTTGAGGTCGGCGACCGTGATGGGGTCGCCGTTGACCTTGGCGATCACGTCGCGGCTTCGCATCGGATTCGTAATCGCGCCCGAAGACGTGCGGTTGAGCACGCCTGCGACGAGCAGGCCGAGTAACAGTATGACGACGAAAAAGAGGATCAGGACGCTGCGCGTCTTCTCCATCCGGCTTAACAATTTGAGCATTCTCTACAACCTTCCTGAAGGGACTTTCAGACGATTTCCGGGCCTTGCAAACGGGAGGATGAGACTGTCTGTGGCGAATGGCTTCCCGGCGAGGCATTCCCGCAAAACGCGGATTGTAACGGAGAGGCGCGCGCCGTCGCAACCGGCGAGGTCGAAGGGTCGCACGCACGGCGGAGCGTCGCCGTCAAAAACGAATGCTGGTAGTAGGGGGCAGCGCGGCGCTAGGGTGGCTGCCGTGGGTTGGAGTCACCGCTGTTTTAAAGACTCCGCCGGGCATGGACACCCCGGCGGGCAACAAGTCGAAAGCAGCTTCGCGTGACGACACCGTGACGGGCGTTCGTGACTCCTCAGAAGACACGGACGCCCGTCGCATTTGACCCGGCACTCGACCGCGACGCGGCACTCGACCGCTCCACTTTTGAACGGCGTCTTTCGCCTCACGCATCTAACCGCCCGCCTCCGACCTGTGCTATATCTTTACTATCATGGAATATTCGATCTGGGCGTGGGCGGGGTTTGCTCTCTTCATCCTGTTGATGCTGGCCTTAGACCTCGGCGTTCTGAACCGGAAGGCGCACGCCGTGACGTACCGCGAGGCCGCGGTCTGGAGCGTCGTGTGGGTCGCGCTGGCGATGATTTTCGCGGGCGGTGTGTTCTGGAGTCTCGGCAGGCAGCACGGCCTTGAGTTCGTCACAGGCTACATCATCGAACTCTCGCTCTCGGTTGATAACCTGTTCGTCTTCCTGCTCATCTTCTCTTACTTCCGCGTTCCCGCGAAATACCAGCACCGCGTCCTCTTCTGGGGCGTGCTCGGCGCGCTCGTGATGCGCATTCTGATGATCGGACTCGGCGCGGCGCTCATCGAACGCTTTCACTGGATCATCTACATCTTCGGCCTCTTCCTCATCTACACGGGCATCAAGATGCTGCTTCAGGAAGAGACGAAAGCAGACCCCGAACGAAATCCGCTGGTGCGTTTCGTGACGCGCTTCATCCCCATCACGCGCCGCTACGAAGGCGAGAAGTTCTTCACGTTCGAGGAGGGGCGACGGACGGGGACGCTGCTGTTGCTCGTGCTCGTCATCGTCGAAGTGACCGACCTCGTCTTCGCGGTTGACTCCATCCCGGCCATCTTCGGCGTCACGACCAACACCTTCATCGTCTATACCTCGAACGTCTTCGCCATCCTCGGCCTGCGCTCGCTCTACTTCCTGCTGGCGGGCATGGTCGAGAAGTTTCACTACCTCAAGGTCGGCCTCTCCATCGTGCTCGCCTTCGTCGGCTTGAAGATGTTGACCGAAGGCTTCGTCCTTCCCTATCTCGGCAAAGAGTGGGTGATCCTCATCTCGCTCGGCGGCGTCGCGCTCGTGCTGCTCGGCTCGGTGGCCATCTCGCTGCTCTGGCCGCAGGAAACGGAGACGAACATCGAGGTGCAACTGCCCGAAGACTTCAACTCCCCCTTCGACGACGATCAGGGACGCCTCGGCGCGGACGAGCACTAAAACCCTTTCCCCGGATTCGGCGCGTCTTAAAATTAAGCATAGAGGGACAGATGGCATCGCTTTGTCTTAATCTTTCCCTCTCTACGGTTAATTCCGCCGGTTGAAACGAAATCCCAAGTTGAAAACGAACAAGCACGCCCAGCGCCCTCCCGAAAGAGTTGCTTGAAGCCGCTCGACCGCCTGTGTTAACTTGTTTACAGGGTTTCCACGGCGAAAGCGCGCCGCTCACAGCAAACCCTTTGAGCCTTGAGTCGTCGAGATTCCCAACCCCGCGCGGCTGACGGCGCTTCCCGAATCGCCCAAGTTCCGCCCCGCAGTTTCTCCGCCGCTTTGATACTTTTCTATGGACATGAAAATCAGCCGCTTCGATCTCGATTGGTGGATCGTGCCGAAGCGACTCATCTACATCGTCGTGCTGCTCGTCGCGCTCTCGATTCTCGCGGGCGGCGTGGGCGTCTATGTGTGGGTTTACGGCAACCCCTTCAAGAGCGCACCGGCTGACGCGGACGCGAGCGCCGGAGCGCGCTTCGACTCTTTCGAGGGCGGCGTGCGCGTCATCCGTGCCAACACGCGCGAGACGACGCTCGCACGCGCCGATACGCGTCTCTTCCCCGGCGACACCGTGCAGACGCAGGAGGACGGGCGCGCGCGCATCTCGCTCGCCGACGGCTCGACTCTCTTCGTCAAACCTAACAGCATCATCACCATCGCCGAGAACACGGGCACTTCGGGGACGGGCAACACGAAAGTGCGCGTCGCCGTCGAGAACGGCCAGATCAACGTCCGCACCGAACAGCAACCGGCGGGCGCAAGCAACATCGTCGGCACGCGCCTCTCCGAGAACCACATCGCCTCCGAGACGAACGCCAGCTTCGACGTGCGCGAAGATAAGAGCGAGGCCATCCGCGTCAGCAACGGCGCGGTCGAAACCAGCACGCGTGGCGGCGAACAGACCGTCTTGCGAACGGGCGAATACGTCGCCATCAACCAGCAGGGCGGCATCGCCGACCGCGAGAAGTTGCTCGCCGTCCCCGTCCCCAACGCGCCGCGCAATCTTGAGAAGGTCGCCGCTCGAAAGGGCGGCGCGACGAGCGTCACACTCCGCTGGCAACGTCCGGCGATGGGCACGCCCGCGCACTACCGCGTCGAGGTCGCCACCTCGCCCTTCTTCGTCGCCGCAGGCAAACTCATCGAGCGCGATCAATTACAGGCGACCGACTTCACGGTGGACGACATACGCACCGGCAACTATTTCTGGCGCGTCTGCGCCTTCGCCCCTTCGGGACAGGCGAGCGACTGGAGCGAGCCGCAAAAGTTCATCGTCGTCACCGAAGGCGGGACGGGCGAGAGCGTCACTGTCTCGAACCTCGCGGCTGAATACGTGGCGGGCAGCATCTACATCGTGCGCGGGCGGACGCAGGCAGGCAACACAGTCCGCTGTGCAGGGCGCGAGACGCTCGCCTCCGGCGACGGCCTCTTTCAACTTCAGATCAACGCGCCACGCGGCGTGCGCGACGTAATCGTCGAAGCCGCGGACACGCAGGGCAACAAAAACACCTTCCGCCTGCCCCTCTCGCCCGGATGACCAAAAGCAGTGAAGAGTGATAAATGACGTGTGACAAGTTAAAGACTTGTTCTCCCCGCCACTTATCACTCGCTATCGTTTTTATGAGGCATGTGATTCTCTTAAGCGGCGCACAGCAGGACGGCCCACCGGGAGGGCTGCTCGATGTGTTGCGCGACGCGGGCGTGACCTCTACGTTCGTCGCGGCGAAGCATCTGTGCGAGGG
>JBAVPI010000684.1:0-4282 GCA_049692915.1 Pyrinomonadaceae bacterium | reverse complement strand
AGATCGAGTCGGCGACGACGCAAGGGGCGCTGTAGCAGGCAATCTGGTGCGCGGCGATAACGTCGAGCCGCGCGTCGTGGTCGAAGTCCGCGACGACGACCGAAGGCGAGTCGGAGCCTGTGTCGTTCGGGTAGCTCGCGGGCGCGCCGAACGTGCCGTCGCCGTTACCCATAAGCACCGTCAGGCCGATCCGCGCGTCATTGTTGGTGACGACGAGATCGAGCTTGCCGTCATTGTTGAGATCACCCGTCGCGACATCCTGCGTGTATCCGCCCGCCGGATATTCGGTCTGCGGGCGAAACGTGCCGTCGCCGTTGCCGAGCATCACGCGCACATTCAGGCCCGCGCCCGCCAGATCAACTTTGCCGTCGCCGTTGAAGTCGGCGACGATGTGTGTATTGCCGACAATCGGATAATCGCGTCCGGCGAAAGTCGCGGAAGTTTGCGCCGCGCCGCTCGCGGCACAAAGTAAGATCATGAAAGCGACGAGCAGCGATAGATGCGGTAAGCGCGCGCAGTTGTTGCCGGTTGCGAGGGACATGGGGTTCGGACTCCTTTGGCGATAACTTGTGTTTCAGTTTGCGTATGCTGCGAGAGAGAATTGGTGTTGCCGGATCGAACAGACGAAGGCCCGCCGAGCGCGCGTCTTTAATCTCCGATCAACTTCGCCCTGCACCACTCGTTTGTGAGTTCGTGCGCTTTAACAGTTCCGCCTGAGGCTCCGAAAATACATTGCGAGGGGCATCTATTTTCGCGACGGTTTTCGTCACACGGCGGCCTCGCCCGTGCGCGATGCTCAAACGACTCTTGCCTCCGGTCTGCTCCGGCTAACGACGCAAGAAGGGTTGTGCCGACTTGACGTTGCGCGCTGCTCCGCCGGTTTCGTAGCCGCAACGTGTGTTTGCGCAGTTCGCCCGTCGCTCCGCCTGATACCACTGAGGGACGGGCATTTGCATCTAAGAAAGAAATAGAGAATAGTAAAGAGAGTGTGTCTCTGACGCGAGATTTCATCCGAACGTGTATAGAGTCGGAGTGAACAGACAGGGCCGGAGCAATCGTCCGGCCAGACGCGACGTTTAATAAAGGAAGACTAATGGCGAAGAATCTGGTCATCGTCGAATCGCCCGCCAAGGCGAAGACGATCAATAAGTATTTAGGCGCTGATTATAAAGTGATGGCCTCCTATGGCCACATCAAAGATTTGCCCTCGAAGGGCTTGGGCGTTGACGTGGAGCATGACTTCGAGCCGACGTATGAAGTGACGGAGAAGGCGAAGCGGCACGTCACCGAGTTGAAGAAGGCGGCGCGCGAAGCCGAAGCGATTTATCTGGCCGCTGACCCCGACCGCGAAGGCGAAGCCATCTGCCAGCATCTCGCCGAAGAGATCGTGCCGAAGCGTCCGAAGAAGCCCTCGTACCGCGTGATGTTCAACGAGATTACGAAGCGTGCCGTGCAGGAGGCGTTCAAAGAGCCGAAGGAGATCAACAAGAATCTCGTGGATGCGCAGCAGGCGCGACGCGTGCTCGACCGTCTCGTCGGCTACAAAGTTTCGCCTCTGTTGTGCAAGACCATCGGCGGGAAGTTGAGCGCGGGCCGCGTGCAGTCGGTCGCGCTCAGGATGGTCGTCGAGCGCGAGCGCGAGATAGAGAGTTTCGTCAAGACCGAATACTGGACAATCGCCGCCAACCTCTCAGCGAAGTTGCCGCCAAACTTCGACGCGCGGCTTTTCAAGATCGGCGAGCAGACGGTCAAAACGGGCGGATTCGATCAGGACGTTAAGAAGAGTGAAATCTTAATCGGCGACGAAAAGCTGGCGACGGAAATCGTCGCGGAGGCCGAGGGGCAAGCGTATGTCGTCTCGGAAGTCACGACGAAGGAGCGCAAGCGCAATCCCGTCCCGGCCTTCATCACGTCGAAATTGCAGCAGGAGGCTTCGCGCAAACTGGGCTTCGCCGTCAAGAAGACGATGATGCTCGCGCAGAAACTTTACGAGGGCGTGGAACTGGGGCAGGAGGGCGCGGTCGGCCTCATCACGTATATGAGGACGGATTCGACGCGCGTCTCGGACGCGGCCCTTGCAGAGGCGCGCGACTTCATCAACACGCAGTACGGCGCGGAGTATCTGCCGGAGAAGGCGATTCACTATCGCTCGAAGAAGGATGCGCAGGACGCGCACGAAGCGATTCGCCCGACCGACGTGGCGCGCACGCCCGACTCCGTCGCCTCTTTGCTCAACAAGGAAGAGTTGAAACTCTACCGGCTCATCTGGCAGCGCTTCGTCGCTTCGCAGATGATGCCCGCCGTCTTCGACCAGACGACGATTGACATCAACGCGGGTCGCCTGTTGTTTCGCGCGACCGGCTCCGTGCAAAAGTTCGACGGCTTCCTGCGAGTTTACGAAGAGGGCCGCGACGAGAAGACGGACGATGACGAAGAGGCCGCGCGCAAGCTCCCGCTTGTAGAAAAAGGCGAGGCTTTGAAGTTGAACCGCGTCGCGTCCGAACAGCACTTCACCGAGCCGCCGCCGCGCTTTACGGAAGCGACGCTCGTCAAGATTCTCGAAGAGAAGGGCATCGGTCGGCCTTCGACTTACGCATCAATCATGACGACGATTCTCGACCGCGAGTACGTCGAAAAATTAGAAGGACGCTTTCACCCGACGGCGCTCGGCACGACCGTCAACGACCTGCTCGTCGCGAGCTTCAACGATCTCTTCAACGAGTCGTACACGGCGCGGATGGAACAGGAGTTGGACGAGGTCGAGGACGGGAAACTGAAGTGGACGGACGCGCTGCACGGTTTCTACGGGAAGTTCGCGCGCGATCTGAAAGATGCTGAAGCGCAGATGAAGGCGGCGAAGCAGCAGTCCATCCCGACCGACGAAATTTGCGAGAACTGCGGCGCGGGAATGGTCATCAAGTTCGGTCGCTTCGGGCAGTTTCTCGCCTGCTCGAACTACCCTGAATGCCGCACGACGCGCGAGGTGGCAAAGCCCGCGGGCGCGACCGCCGGTAAGGAAAGCGGCGCTGCTTCGGCGACGGGCGAAGGCGCGGGCGAGTCGGAGGAGGAGTGCGAGTTGTGCGGCAAGCCGATGGCTTTGAAGCGCGGGCGCTTCGGGCAGTTCCTCGGTTGCACGGGCTATCCGGAGTGCCGCAACATCCGCAAGATCAGCAAGAGCGGCGCGGTCGCCCCCGCCCCCGTCCCCATCGAGGGCGAGACGTGTCCGGTTGACGGCGCGGGGTTAGTCCGCCGCCACGGGCCTTACGGCGAATTCATCTCCTGCGCGAACTACCCGGCCTGCAAGTACATCAAGCGCGAATCAACGGGCGTGGCCTGCGCGAAGCCGGGCTGCAAGGGCGAGTTGGTCGTAAAGAAATCGAAGCGCGGCAAAATTTTCTACGGCTGCTCGGAATATCCGAAGTGCGACGCCGTCTTCTGGGACAAGCCAATCGCGGAACCCTGCCCGCAATGCAACGCGCCATTCATCCTTGAGAAGACGACGAAGAAGGGCACGACGCGCAGTTGCGCGAGGGAAGAGTGCGGCTACAAAGAGGGTGCGCCGGAGGCGGTCGAAACCGGAGCGCAGCCGCCAGCCACGGACGGTGCCGACACGGGCCGACCGGTCGTGCGTTAAGATAGAGCGCGGCAACTGACGGGTGAACATCGGAGGACGAGCGACGACACACGCTTCGTCCTCCGATCTGTTTTTCCTGCCGGTATTCTTGGCGGTGAAACTTTGCGGCGCGCGTGTGAGTATAATCAACCCCTTCGCTTCAATTTCGCCGCATCAAATTCCGGCAAGACGTTTGACGGGTTTGACGGAACTTCAGGAGAATCAGTGTGATGTTACGACGACACGCAGCCTGCGCGCTGCTCATCTTTTCCCTGCTCTCGACCTGCGTTTCAACCTCCGTCACCGCGCGCCATTCGAGCAACGCCGCGCATGTTCAAATTGGCGCGACAGCATCTCAAACGCCGACGCCGCAACCTTCGCCGGATGTCGTCGAGCGCATCAAGGACGAGGGCCTCAACCGTTCGCAGATCATGCCGACGCTCGACTATCTGACGAACGTCATCGGGCCGCGCCTGACGGGTTCGCCCGCGCTCAAACGCGCGAACGAGTGGACGCGCGACAGGATGGCGGCGTGGGGACTTCAGAATGCGCACCTCGAAGCGTGGGGGCCGTTCGGTCGCGGCTGGACGCTCAAGCGTTTCTCGGCTGAAGTCGTTGCGCCGCAGTCGTTCCCGCTCATCGCTTACCCGCGCGCGTGGTCGCCCGGCC
>JBAVPI010000683.1:0-5863 GCA_049692915.1 Pyrinomonadaceae bacterium | reverse complement strand
GGACGGAGGTGCGCGAGATGAATGTCGGCAGCGACGGGCGGCTCAGGCCGGTCGGCAGCGACATCGTCGAAGCCAGCCGCCTGATGATCCCTCTCATCACGGCCTTTCTGCTGACCTCGTCAATCTTCGTCTCGTCGGGCTACATGCTGCGGGCGGTCGTTGAAGAGAAGACGAACCGCACGATTGAGGTTCTGTTCTCGTCCGTGCGACCGAGCCAGCTACTCTGCGGAAAGATTCTCGGCTTGAGCGGCGCGGCGGTGCTTCAGATGACGATCTATTCGACGCTGAGCGGGCTGTCAATCCTCTCGCTTGGGTCGGGGCTGAACATCTCGGCGGCGACCCTCGCGCTGGCCCTCCTCTACGGCGCGTTCGGCTTTCTCTTCTACGCCGGGCTGCTGACGGGGGCGGGCATCGTCGTCGGCAACGTGCGCGAAGGCTCGCAGGTCGCGGCCATCGGGGGCTTGTGCGCCATCAGCCCTCTGCTGTTCCTCTCTTCGTTCCTGAGCGCGCCGAACGGGACGCTCGCGCGCGTGCTCTCTTACATTCCTCTGACCGCGCCGGTGACGATGCTCTTCAGGCTGAATCTGGCCGACGTGCCGCTCACCGACCGCATCGGAGCGCTCGTCGTGTTGGCCTTGGCGACGTTACTGGCCGTGCTCGGCGCGGCGCGATTGCTGCGCACGGCATCACTCCTCTACGGCAAGCGCGCGGGCCTGCTCGATGTTCTCAGAATGCTGACGCAGAGTTGAAAATTTATAAGGACGCGCGCCGTCCGGCGGCTTGCAAAGGTTGGGGCGGAGACTTTGATGAAGAAGGCACTACTGATCGCACAACGTGAGTTCCTGATGACGGTCGGGCGAAAAGCCTACCTCGTGTTGCTGTTCGGGCTGCCGCTGCTGATGCTGTCGGTCGGCGTCGTGTCCAAGTACGTCCTGTCTAATCTGGATCGCATTTCAGACACCGTGCAGATTGGCGTCGTGGATCGCGCCGATGTGATTGACTTCAAGCTGGCCGGGACGGATGAGGTGATAGAGGCGTCGCTCCCTCTGGTCAGTTCTTCCAAGCGACGACGCATCAGCATCGAGCGCTACGCCAGTCTCGACGACGGTCTGAACGACTTGCGCGGCGCGCGCCTCGACCTGCTCTGCATGATCGAGCCGGACTTCATCGAGCGGGGAGAAGTGAAACTCTACACGCGCAACCTCTGGGTGGCGAGCGAGCCTTCCGGCATCGAACGCTTTCGCGCACTGCTGCGCGCGAGTCTGCTCGCGCGTCTCGGCCCTGAGAGGCAGTCCGGCAATGCCGCCGCCGAACTCACCCTGCGCCGTGTCCTCACGCCTGCGCGACTCGACAAGCGGGCTTTCGCGGATGACGGAGAACTGGTTTCGGTCGGCACGACACGGCAGGTTCTCGGTCGTCTGGCCGTGCCCTACTGCCTGATGCTGCTCTTGACGATCTCCGTCTTCGTCTCGGCCAACTATCTGCTGGAAGCGACCGCCGAAGAGAAGGAGAATCGCGCCGTCGAGATCATGCTGTCGTCGGTCAAGCCGACGCAGCTTCTCTGGGGGAAGATTATCGGTTTGGGCGGCGCGGCCCTGTTGCAAGCCTTCACCTACGTCGCCATCATCGGCGTGCTCATGCTCGTTTACGGTGAAGACCCGGCGATGACGGCGACCGACCTCGTGCTCTCGCTGGTCTATTGCGCCGTCGGCTTTCTGCTCTACGCGGGGCTGCTCGCCGCGATTGGCATCATGGGCGGGAACATGCACAACAACTCGCAACTGGCGACGCCCTTGATGATGATCGTGGCGATTCCGCTGTTGCTGGAATTCATCATTCTCGACGCGCCGAACGGGACGCTCGCACGCGTGCTCTCTTACATTCCGTTCACCGCCCCTCTGACGATGGTTTACCGTTTGTCGCTGACGAAAGTGTCGGTCTTCGAGATCGTCTCGACGCTCTGCCTGCTGGCCGCGAGCGCCTACCTGACCGTGCGCGGCGCGGCGAAAATCTTCCGCGCGGCGGCGCTCATGTACGGCAAGCGAATCACGATTCCTGAGGTCGTCCGCTGGCTGCGCGAGTCTTGATTAATTCCCCGGCGTACGCCCGCGCGGGGCAGGAAAAACTTCTCATGGAGGTCACTTGATGTTAGAAGTCGGCTGGTATTTGAAGCGGATCGCCGTGCCGCTGTTTCTGGGGGCACCGCTCTCGTTAGTGCTCGCGTTCGCTCTCTGGAACAGGGGCGGGGCCGTCTGGTTGGCAGGGGCCGCGGTCGTCGTCTCGCTTCTGATTGCGACGCTCATCCTGCTCAAGAGTCCACACTACCCGCGCTGGTCGGTCATCACTTCCGGTGGACTCGTCATGATGGCCGTTGCCATCTCGGCGATCTTTACCCGCGGGACATTTCAATGGGTCGTGAACTTTCCGGCGTGGGGGATCGGGCCGGTCTACTGGGCGCTCCTGCGCGAGTGCCGGAAGGACGAGTCGGGCATCAATCTCCTGTCGTGGACGATCTTCATCACGATAGACCTGATCGTCGTGGGTTTGCTCATCGGCGCAATAGCTTAAGCATTACAGGGGCCGTTCAATTCGGTGTGCGCCCCCCATTCTTTCCAGAGAGGTGATTGACATGACAGTAGGCTTGAATAACGCGCCGACGAAGGGCGAGACACCGTGGCTCGTCATCTCGCGGCCCAACCCCGGCGCGGCGCTTCGACTCTTCTGCTTTCCCTACGCGGGCGGGAGCACGCAGATTTACCGGACGTGGACTAACGCCTTGCCGTCCACGGTCGAGATGTGCGCCGTCGAACTGCCGGGCCGCGGGCGGCGGCTCCGAGAGCAAAATCATCACGACCTCATGACGCTCGTCGCCGAGGCATTCAAAGTTCTGTCCCCTTACATGAACAAACCGTTCGCCTTCTTCGGTCATAGCATGGGGGCGCTGATGAGCTTTGAACTGGCGCGGCTGCTCCGGCGCGAGGGCCGCCCCGCTCCGGCCCGCATCTTCGTCTCCGCGCGCCGCGCGCCGCAGATTCCAGACATCGAGCCGCCCACCTATAACTTGCCTGAAGATGAGTTCATCGCCGAGTTGCGGCGGCTCAACGGAACGCCGCAGGAGGTCTTGGAGCACAACGAGTTGTTGCAACTGATGCTGCCGATACTGCGCGCCGACTTCAGCGTTTGCCAGACTTACGGCTACGTGCCGGAGCCGCCCCTCGATGTCGGCATCACGGCCTATGGCGGTGTGGAGGACAAGGACGTGAGCCGGGAACAACTGGAAGCGTGGGGCCAACAGACGGGTTCCGACTTCAATCTACGCATGATGCCGGGCGACCATTTCTTCATCCACTCGTCGCAGGCACAGTTGCTTCAGTCGCTCTCGCAGGAGTTGCACGGGCTGGTGCGCAACATCGTGATGAAGGGATAGCGCCCCGTCGGAGGTCAAGGGTGGTGGCGAAGTCGAAGCGAAAGAAGAAGGTGCTGCTGCTGCTGGTGCCGGCGATCTTTCTGGCGGCGAACCTCGTCGTCGTCATGAATCTCGGTCGCCTGCTCAACACGACGCGCCGCCCTCCGCCCTACGCGTCCACGGAGCGTGCGAGCGCCACCCACGCTCGATTGCTCATCGCCGACATGCACGCCGACTCGCTGCTGTGGAAGCGAGACCTGCTGGCGCGCGGCAGTTGGGGACACGTTGACGTGCCGCGTCTCGTCGAGGGTCACGTCGCGCTGCAAGGTTTCTCGGTCGTCACGGAGAACGCCACGCTGTTGGCCGTCGTGGACGCTTGGCCGTTGCGCACTTGGTCGAGCATGACGGAGCGCGCGCTCTATCAGGCCGAACAACTCAGTGCAGCGGCGGCGGCTTCGGGTGGGCGGCTGACTCTCATCGGGTCGCGCGCGGAACTCGAAGCCTATCTCGCGCGGCGCAACTCTGACGCATCAATCACTGCCGGCCTGCTCAGCGTCGAAGGCGCGCAGGCGCTCGACGGCGACACGGGGAATCTCGAACGGCTTTACGCCGCGGGCTTCCGCATGGTCGGGCTGGCACACTTCTCCGACAACGAATACGCAGGCTCTTCGAGCGGCACGCGCAAGGGCGGACTGACCGCGCGGGGACGAGAGCTTGTCGAGCGACTTGAAGAGCGGCGCGTGTTGATAGACCTCGCGCACGCCTCGCCGCAAACGATTGACGACGTGCTGAAGATCGCCACGCGCCCCGTCTTCGTCTCGCACACTGGCGTGCAAGGCACCTGCCGCAACGAGCGCAACCTGAGCGACGACGAGCTGCGAGGCGTGGCGCGAAACGGCGGCATCGTCGGCATCGGCTACTGGGAGAAAGCGACCTGCGGCACGGATGTCGGGGCTATCGCCGACGCCATCCGCTACGCCGTTAACGTGGCGGGCGTGGATCACGTCGGGCTTGGCTCAGACTACGATGGCGGGTCGGCCATGCCGTTCGACACTTCGGGCCTCGTGCTCTTGACGCAGGCACTGCTCGAACGAAACTTCACCGACGAAGAGATCGGGAAGATCATGGGCGGGAACGTCATCAGACTGATGCGCGAACAGTTGCCGTGAGCGACGCGTATGAGGCTCAACCGAACGCAAGCACTGACGGGACAGACATGACCGAACAGGCGACCGGAACATACACAGCCGAACTGCTGAGAGAGTTTACGACGCGGGTCTTCCTGCGCTGCGACTTGCTACAGGCAGACGCCGAACAAGCCGCCGATGTGCTCATCACAGCCGACCTCTGGGGCATTGATACACACGGCGTCGCCCGTCTGAAAAATTATTACGAGATGCTGGCCCGCGGGCACATCAACCCGCGTCCGAACATCCGTGTCGTGCGCGAGTTGCCCGCGACGGCGACGCTCGACGGCGACAACGGGTTGGGTCTCGTGGTGGGGCCGAGGGCCTTTGAAACCGCGATGGAGAAGGCCGCAACGGTCGGCGCAGCTTGGGTCAGCGTGCGCAACTCAAGCCACTTCGGCATCGCCGGTTACTATCCCTTCATGGCCCTGTCGCGCGACCTCGTCGGCTGGGCCATGACGAACACGTCGCCGCAGGTCGCGCCCCTCTGGGGGGCTGAGCGGATGCTCGGGACGAACCCCATCGCCATCGCTTTCCCCGGTCGCGAGGAGCCGCCGGTTTTGATAGACATAGCGACGAGCGCTGTCTCCTACGGGAAGATCGAGGATGCTGTCCGGCGTGACGAGCCTATACCGCGCGGCTGGATTTTCGACCGGCACGGGCGCGAGACAACTCGCCCGCAAGACCTCGACGACGGCGGCGCTATCGTCCCGTTAGGAAGCGACAAAGAGCATGGCGGGCATAAAGGCTACTGCCTCGGCGCGATGATAGACATCCTGTGCGGCGTCTTGAGCGGGGCCAACTGGGGGCCGTTTGTTCCGGCGTTCCCTTACTACCTGAAGACGCCTGTGCGAGCGGTCGGCGCAGGCATCGGCCACTTCTTCGGCGCTTTCAGAATTGACGGGTTCGCCGACCCGGACGAGTTCAAGGGGCGTGTGGACGAGTGGGTGCGCGTCTTCCGCGCCGCCAAACCCGCCGAAGGGACTGACGGGCCGATTATCCCCGGCGACCCGGAGCGGCATGCGCACGCCGCACGCAGCACGGGCGGCATCCCGCTTCTGCGCGCGGTCGTCACAGACCTTGAGGAACTCTCCGCCCGCACGGGCGTCCCTCTTCCGCCACCTGACTGAAACCGCTTGCCGCACCGGCTTCAAACGCAAGGGCTATAACCGGGAATCCCTGTACTCTCTTTTGCAATCCGCTCCGGCAGCCGGAGAGCTTGCATTCATGCGGAGACACGAAGAGGCGCGTAGATCATTCACATCTACGC
>JBAVPI010000682.1:0-16450 GCA_049692915.1 Pyrinomonadaceae bacterium | reverse complement strand
AGGTAACCCCGCTCAAGAAAGAACACCCGTTTCAGTTGAGCAGAACGCTGATTCTGCTCAAATAAAAAAGGCAAAATCATTTAAGCGGAAGTTGGAATTCGTTCAAGAGAAAATTGGAGAATCAGTTGAGCAAATAGGTGATTCTGCTCAAGAAGAAAAAAGCTGAAAAAATGGTTTGATTGTTTGCTCTATCGGCTTACTTTAATCTGGGCTTGCTGAAACACTCAGCAAGCCTTTTGCTCGTTTGAAGGGGGAAAGATGGACAAACAGATTTTAGTTGCCGACGAAGTGGCAGAGTTGTTAAGAGTTGATCGCCAACGCGTTTACGAACTTGCGCGGAGAAACGCGATTCCCGTGATTCGACTCGGTGAACGGCAATACCGCTTTGACGCTGAAGCCATCCAGCAATGGATGACGCGCGGCGGTAGCACGGTGCTAGAAGATGGTGCGATGAAGGCGAAAGAGAAATAAGGGGAGGGTCGTCTGTGACTAAGCTAACTGACTTTCTCGCTGCGTTCTTCCCCGACGAAGACGAAACGATTTATCTCCGGGCCTTCAAAGCTAAAGGTGCGCCAGACACGCCGGACAATCACCCGCGCGTTGAAGTCGCTACCCGGCGAAGAATGGCGACGGACTTGGAACTGCAAAACAAGTTGATTTCCGCGAACAAGACGCGCGGCTGGTATTTCGTTGTCAATCTGGGTGGTAACGCTGACGCAAACATCACGCGCTTCAATGCGTTCTTCGTCGAAAACGATCAACTGCCTATAGAAGATCAACATCTGCGTCTTGATAACGCGCCGCTTCAACCTTCGATCCGGTTGGAGACGAGAAAGAGTGTTCACGCTTATTGGCTGGTTGAGGGGGAATGCGACAGTGATGCTTGGCGTGAAATACAGGAAAAGCTAATCGCTTATTTTGACGGTGACACGACAATCAAAAATCCTTCCCGCGTGATGCGTCTGCCGTTCCTCAACCATGTTCACTATGACGCTGCAACCACATCTTATGAAACAAAGCGCGTCGAACTTGTGGGTTTTACGCCGGAGCGAAAGTTTACGGTTGCCGAGATGCGCGCCGCGTTTCACGTCGTTATTCCCTCGCCGCGCCCTATACCGCATAGCGACGACGCGAGCATGTTCGTTTCGCGGAATGATCTGAACGCCGAACTCAAGCGGCGGATCATGGATGCAGGGAAGCAGAACGGCAAAGGCATTTATGAGGCACGCGGCGTATGCCACAACGGTCAAGGCGAGACTGCTTTGATATTCAACCCCGCGACGGGAGCAGTGCATTGCAACAGTGGATGCGATTACAAAGCAATCCTTCGCGCCTTCGGACTTCCTGAATCTCCACAAACAAACGACGGCAAGCAGCAAACGAGCGAAAGTGAGCGTAAGCAAAGCCAAGCGTCAAGACTCGTTGCGCTCGCCTCGTGCGTCCAGTTCTTTCACACGCCGGAGGGCAAAGGTTTTGCGAGTGTGCCGGTAGGCGATCACGTCGAGAATGTCTCAATCAAGTCAGGCGCGTTTCGTGATTGGTTGATACGCGAGTATCGCCGCATGGAAGGTGCATCGCCCGGCTCACAAGGCGTACAGGACGCTCTCAATGACCTCGCGGGGACTGCGCGTTTTGATTCGCCAGAAGCGGAAGCACACGCGCGTTTTGCCGAACATGATGGTGCGATTTATCTGGATTTGTGCAACGCCGACTGGCAAGCCGTCCGCATCACGCCTGAAGGATGGAGCATCGTTGAGGCGCGCGATCTGCCGGTCAAGTTTCGGCGCACACGCGGGATGCTCGCCCTACCGATGCCGCAAACGGGTGGAGAACTTTCCGAACTACGTCGCTTTATCAACGTACGCGCCGAAGATTGGGTTTTAGTTGTAACATGGCTTATTGCGGCAATGCGCCCCGGCAGACCGTTTCCCATCCTGACGTTGAACGGTGAGCAGGGCAGTGCGAAAAGCACGACGGCGCGAATCCTTCGCGCTTTGATTGATCCAAACAAAGCAGCTTTGCGGAGCGTGCAGCGCGACGAACGCGAATTGATGATTGCAGCTACGAACGGCTGGCTTGTCGCGCTCGACAATCTTTCCAATATCCGTACATGGCTCTCTGATGCGCTGTGCCGACTTTCGACGGGCGGCGGTTTTGCGACGCGAGAAAACTATACGGACGATGATGAAGTGATATTCGATGCCATGCGCCCTGTACTTCTAAACGGCATTGAAGAACTCGCTACGCGAAGCGACCTGCTTGACCGGGCCATCGTCGTTACCCTGCCGACGATCACCGAAGAAAGGCGTCGGAAAGAAGCCGACTTATGGCGCGAGTTTGAAGAAGCGCGCCCGCTCTTGCTCGGCTCACTTCTGACGGCATTATCAACCGCGCTCCGTAATCTTCCACACGTCCGACTTGAACGCCTGCCGCGCATGGCGGACTTTGCCAGCTTCGCAGTCGCCGCCGAACCCGCGCTTGACTGTGCATCCGGCACGTTCCTTTCTGCCTACACACGTAACCGAACATCAGCCAACGAACTTGCTTTGGAAGCCTCGCCAATCGCAACCGTTTTGCTCGCGTTTATGTCGGAAGTTGAAACGTGGCGCGGCACGGTGGGCGAACTTTTGAAGAAGCTAAACGAATGTGCGGGAGAGATCGCGCACGCGGAGGGTTGGGCGAAGTCAGCGCAATCGCTTGGCGGTACATTGAAGCGTCTCGCGCCGAACTTGAGAGCGTCCGGCGTCGAGGTTAAGACCGGCGTGCGTCTGCCGGGAAGCGGCAAGCGTCTTATCATTTTAGAAAAGATACGCCAACAGCCGTCACAGCCGTCACAGTTGTCACAGGCCGCATCTTCACAGGCTGGTGATTGTGACAACAATTGCCGAGATGATGACAGGGACGATGAAGCATTGCCACAGCCGGAGCCTCCTGAATACGCGCTACATGACGAGTGTGACAAACGTGACAACGATTCGTACGGCTTTTCTGGTGACAACATTTTGAGCGATGAAGAAGCAGAATTTGCCGCGCGGTTAGAGTATGACGAGCACTTGCCTCGCGCTGAAGCTGAACGCCGTGCGCGGGAATGCTTCGGGCCAATGCTTGTATGAGAAAAAGATAGTTATGACTCAAAGCGTGAGAGGTAGGGAGATGAAAAACAAAACTGAAAATCTGTTACCCAAGATGCTACGCGGCAGCATCCACGCGCAATACGTTCGTTGCGGTAAAGCGACATGCAAATGTGCTCGCGGTGAACTGCATGGCGCGTATTACTATCACTTTGTTCGGGAGGGTAGAAAATTAACCAAACGCTATCTCAAAGCTCATGAAGTCGAGCAGATGCAGACTGCTTGTCTGGCTTGGCGTGAGGATAAGAGATCGCGCCGCGCTCAGTCACGCGAAACTCAAAGTCTTATCAGAGAGATCAATACGCGGTTGCGCGAAGTCTTAAAGCATATGGATTCATTTATAGGGGGGTAAAGCCATGCCACGAGCCAAGAGAGTAAAGAAAGAAGCACAGACGCAAGCTGAAGAACATGTAAGCGAGGAGTCATCAGAAAACACCTCTACCGACCTTCAGGCGAAGGAAAACGGGAAATTTGACCAGCCGTTAGCGGCAGCAGTGCATGAGCGGTTTCAATTGCCGCCGGAGCAGTTCATCGAATCGCAAAATCAATTAGAGGAAGCGCACGTCCAACAGCGCGAGCGAATGGTTTACGCAGATTCGGTTGAATGTGCTGTTGGTTACAATTCGTTGATTCGTTTGCTCGGCCATCATTTCGTCAAGCAGGTGGCTTACCATCGCTCGAAAGAAGGCGGCTCTTTATCTCTCGATGAGGCGCGGGCGAGTGCTTACCGTGAATGTAAAGATGAAGAACAGGCGAAGGAATTATTTGACCAACTCATGAGCAAGCCTGTTGATTGGATACACTTCAGCGATTTATTAGAACTGAATAGCTTTTCAAAAGTGATGGCGCAAAATGTGTGGGAAGTAATTAAACGAGAAGCGAGGGATGAGTTTGAGAGCGGGCATTTAGCAGCGAACGCCTTCGAGCCGGTTGATTACCTGAAAGATGCTTGGTCGCGAGCACGGTATTTAGGTTTACGTGAATCTTTTGCGAGTGAATGGCAACCTCGCGGCGGCATTGAAGTGAGCATGATTGATGCGATGGCGCAGGCGTTTTTGCAGGTACAGTATTGGACGGAACAATCAGTCAAGCGTTCTCGAACTCAACCGCGAGAAGAAGCTTACGAATATCAAAAATGGAAGCAATATCAGATTGAAGCAAAAACGGAAAGCTGGAAGCACGGACACTGGGACATCCCTTATGTCAGAGAACAGGAGGCTGTGGAACATGCGGCGGCGATGGCTGATCGCTGGCAACGAATGTATTTCCGTGCGCTTCGGCAACTAAGAGACTGGCGCAGATACTCGCCGCAAGTAACAATCAATAATCCACAGCAAGTCAACATTGCGACTGATGGCGGGCAGCAAGTAAATGTTGCACCAAGTGATTAGCCGGTCAAGTGGCTTCACTGCTTACTGCTTTTCTTATACATGCGTGCAACGGTTTCCATTGCAAGCTCGACCGTTCGAGGGACATCTAGCAGCCCGCGCTCCCATCGAGCAACAGTATTAGGTTTCACGTCAAGAACCTCTGCGAGTTGCGCTTGTGTTAATCCCAGAGCGAGACGTTTATCTTTCAATTCAATACCATCCATACATCCGCACTATACCATAAGTATGTAGACGGTGAATCCTCGCATTGGCAGCGACTATACTTAAAGTATTGACAGTCAGCTATACCTCAAGTATAATTCATTCATCAATTCAACTTTCAAAAGATGAAGAGAGCGGGGATGATGAACATAGATAAAAACACAATGGAGAAAGTGATTCAGGAGGCGTTTGACAAGGTTCTAAACTCGCGCCGCTGGCAGATCGCAATTGTCAAAGCCAAACAGCAAATAGAGGAAAATCCATACTTACACTTTGACGGTCGTGCACTCTTGATTCTATCGCCTTCCGGCGAAATCTACAGTGCGAACGGTTCATGCCAATGTAAGGCATACAAAAAAGGTCAACCATGCTGGCATCGCGCAGCCGCGCGGCTCGTTGAACGCTACATGCAAAGCTCGCATTAAATGGCGAAATGATATAGCCGCTGAACACGCTGAACGTAGTCACGGCAGCGTGTTCGGTGGTTACGGGAGAAAATAATGTCAGAGAAAAAAACGCAACCCCGTAGAAGCGGCTCCATCAAGAAGAAACGTGATGGCGTGTTTCTTGTCAGTATCTTTCTTGGGCGCGATGCGAACGGCAAACGCCGCTACGTTGCAAAGCAGATCAAAGGCACGAAAAAGGACGCGCAAACGTACCTCAACAATGCTTTGCGCGAAGTGGATTCAGGATTGTTTACTGAGCCGACTTCGTTGACGATAAACAGCTATCTTGACCGATGGCTTGAAGCGGCGGCGCGTCCGCGAGTCTCACGACGCACGGCAGACGGCTACGCCGCTTTGCTTAAGCGATACGTCCGCGAACCGCTTGGACAGAGACGGTTGGAAAAACTTCAACCTTTGGACATTCAAAAGGTATATGGCGAGATGCAAGCGCGTGGCCTTTCGGCGCGCGTCGTCCGGCACACTCATTCGGCTTTGCACAACGCGCTAAAGCAAGCGGTCAAGTGGGGTCTGCTTTCGCGCAATCCTTCCGACTTGGTAGAACTTCCGAAAGTTCCGCACAAAGAGCAGCGCGTGTTATCGCCGGATGAAGCCGTGAGCTTTTTAGAGGCCGCAGACGTGATGCCACATGGCTTGATCTTTGAGTTTGCATTATTAACGGGGATGCGACCGGAAGAATATCTTGCGTTGCAATGGTCGGACGTTGACTTTGAGCGCAACACGGCGCAAGTCAGGCGCGCTCTTGTAAGACACAAGAAAGCTTGGAGTTTTGAAGAGCCGAAAACGGCTCGCAGTCGCCGCACGGTTTACTTGTCAGCTTCGCTTCTGCAAAAACTTATCTCGCACAAGCGCAAGCAAGCTGAAGCTAGATTGAAACTTGGCACGGCATGGCAAGCTTTCGATTTAGTCTTTTGCAGTGATGAAGGCACGCCGCATTCAATTCCCAACATTACCTATCGGCATTTCCGCCCGATTCTCACAAAGGCGAAACTGCCGCGCATCCGTCTCTACGATCTGCGCCACACATGCGCGACGTTGCTCTTGATCGCAGAGGAAAATCCGAAAGTTGTTAGCGAACGGCTTGGACACTCAACCATCGTGCTTACCCTTGACACCTACTCTCATGTTCTGCCGACGATGCAGCAAGGTGCTACCGCGCGCCTTGAAAAGATGCTTTACAAGAAAGGCGGCGCAAAAAGCAGCATCGCCTAAAAAAAGTCTCTCTAACCCCTTTGTGCAAGAGGTCGCGTGAAAATCTTGTTGCAATCGCCTTTGTATGGCGTTAATCTCGCGCGCGTAGGCATCTATCCTCTACCCGATGCCTGCAAAGCACACTAGAACCTAGCCGCCCCGAAAGGCAGCTTACCCCGGCTAGGATGGCGTGCAGACTAGAAGAGGGTGAGCACGCTTTCGATCACGGTTAGCACCGTCTCGGTGAGGCCGTCCGGCTCTCCGTTAGGTAGATAACCGTCCGACGTTTGCGCCTCTTGTGTGATGCTAGGGGACGGCGGCGGTGGCGTACCAGTAACGCCGTTTTGCATATCGCCAGCTTGTGTCGAGCACGTTAAGGCCAGAATCAAGGCCACGATGCTAATAGCTTTCCGCATCTTTTTCCTCTCGCTTTCAATGAGGGTTAACCGAATTTGCCGCCGTAACCATTAGGTTCGGCGGCCTTGCCGCGTATGCCGAAAAATCGTGATACGCAGAGAAAGGCTTTCCTCACATGACATTAGCAGATGAGCGGCTTAAGAAACTAGATAACCCCTCACTGACCTCCGATGAGCGTATCCTGCTTCGCTGCCATGTCGCGGCGGACTTCATCCACAAAGGGCAATATGAGGCGGCGCGTGAAGCTCTAGGCGAGATGTGGCCGGGCGTTGGGCAAAGGCCGGAGGTAAATAAACTGCCGCCCGTGACGGCGGCAGAGGTCTTGCTTCAATGCGGGACGCTCACAGGCTGGCTCGGCAGCGTGCGAAGCGTCGAAGGTTCGCAAGAGCGGGCGAAAGACATGCTCTACGAAGCATTCCGCAAGTTCAAGTCTCAGGGGAAGCAAGCAAAGGCGTCTGAGTCTCAATATGAACTCGGCATCTGCTACTGGCGTCTTGGCGCGAACGACGAAGCCCGCTTAATAATGCGGGAAGCATTGAAGCAACTAACGGACGCCGACATAGAGTTGAAGGCGAAAATCCTTATCCGGCGCACGCTGGTAGAGATCAGCGAGAACAGATATTCGGACGCGCTGAATATTCTCAAGGAGGCAGAGTCGGTTTTCGAGTCCGCGGGCGACGCACTCAAAGGCCGATGGCATGGTCAGAAGGGATTGATTCTCAGAAGGCTCGCCACAGCAGAAGGGCGAGCCGACTACGCGGACAGGGCAATCGTAGAGTTTACGGCGGCTATTTACCACTATGAACAGGCAAGGCACGAAAGATATTGCGCGCTGAACCTCAATAATCTCGCTATGCTGCTTTATAAATTAGGGCGTTATGACGAAGCGCATGAACATCTCGACCGGGCACAGTTGATATTTACGAAGCTCAAAGATCACGGCAACTTGGCGCAGGTGGATGAAACTAGGGTGCGGGTGCTCAGTGCCGAGCGTAAATACAAAGAAGCGGAACGCATCATCATTGACGTTATTAAGACCTTCGAGAAAGGCGGCGAGGTGGCTTTGCTCGCCGACGCGCTGACGTTACAAGGCGTCTTATGGGCGCGGGTGGGAGTCGTCGAAAGTTCAATCACCATTCTGTATCGAGCGATGAGAATAGCGCAAGACTCAGGCGCGCTTGTCAGCGCGGGTCTTGCCGCCCTGACCATGATCGAAGAGCATGGCGCAAGGCGACTGCCAGAATCAGAATTGGTTAAGGTTTACCATCGCGCCGACAATTTGTTACAGGGCACACAGGACGCCGAAGATATAGCACGGCTTAGGGCGTGCGCCCGCGTGGTGATTAAGAGGCTGTCGGGGATGCGGCTGCATGACAAGCATTTCAGCTTTTACGGGGCGGTGCATGATTTAGAGGCTCGTCTTATTGAGCAAGCTTTAGATGAAACAGAGGGGAGCGTTGTCCGCGCTGCCCGTCTGCTCGGCCTCAAGCACCAGACTCTAACCTCCATGTTGGAGATGAGGCATCAGCAACTCTTGACGAAGCGGACGCCGCGCGAGAAGCGGCTGCGGAGCATCATCAAAGAGCCGAAAGAATAACAAGGTAGCGAAGCCTTGCTTAGTGTTGCGCCGCCCCCTCACGCGGTTATATGTTTTGGCAGACCATTGGCAGACCAAACGACTAAGGGCAGCCGCTTGGCTGCCCTTAACCTATTGATTCTAAAGAAGGCGGCGGTCGGAATCGAACCGACGAATAAAGGTTTTGCAGACCTCTGCCTTACCACTTGGCTACGCCGCCGTAAACGGGGATGAGGGCGGAAGGATGAGGGATGAAGCAGGAAAATCCTTATTCATCCCTCGTCCCTTCGCCCTCATCGCTTCAAAGCGGGAGACGAGATTTGAACTCGCGACTTCGACCTTGGCAAGGTCGCACTCTACCACTGAGTTACTCCCGCGCTTGGGTGAGTGAAGATTCTACAGATTCATCTTTTCTTGTCAAGCGGAGCGCCAGCGCGCCTCAAACCCACGCATTCTTTCCTCAGGGTTGACTACGCCGCTTCGTTGTCGGAAACTCTTGCCAACGCTATTCACACAACTTTTTGCACCGTCGAAATTGTTAACCCGAAGGAGAAATTCTCGCCATGCGCCACTCAGGTGAAGCTCGGACTGCACGATTCATGCTCAGCTTTTTTGAAGGGAGGACGCGTGCGGTGCAAGGCCGCTTTTTACCGTCCCGGATGCGTTTGATGTCGGCTGTCGCTCTCTTGATCGTCATCGCCGCAACGACGCCCGCGCAGTATTTGAAGCCGCCGCAATCCGTCCTCGACGTGCTTGATGCACCGGCTCCTCCGCAAGGCTCGATCAGCCCGACGCGCGACTACATGCTGCTCGCGCAGGGCACGCGTTATCCGCCCATCTCGGAACTGGCTCAACCGATGCTCCGGCTCGCGGGACTGAGGATCAACCCAAATACTACGGGGCAGCACCGCGCGACTTATTACGTCGGCCTGACGCTTGAGAAAATTTCCGATAACACGGAGGTCAAACTCTCTCTGCCGGCAGCGGCGCGCATCGGCGTCCCGCAGTGGAGCGGCGACGGCAAAAGTTTCGCATTCACGAACACGACCGACGCAGGCATCGAACTGTGGGTCGGCGAGGCGGCGACGGCGAAGTTGAGAAAGCTTAAAGGCGTCGTCGTCAACGCCGTCTATGGCACGCCCGTGCAGTGGATGCCGGACAACCGGACGCTGCTCGTGCAACTCGTGCCCGCCAAGCGCGGCGTCGTACCGGTGGAGGCGGCAGTTCCGACGAGGCCGAACATACAGGAGAGTTCCGGCAAAGCCGGGCCGGTGCGTACCTACGAAGACCTGCTCAAGAACGCGCACGACGAGGATTTGTTCGAGCACTACGCGATTGCTCAACTCGCTTACGTTGACGCGTCGAGCGGCAAAGTGACGACGCTCGGCGAGCCTTCGATTTACGACACCGTCGAGCCTTCGCCCGACGGCCAGCATCTGCTCGTGGCGCGCGTGCATCGTCCCTTCTCTTATCTGTACCCGGTGGACGCCTTCCCGAAAGAGGTGGAGGTGTGGGGCCGTGACGCGAAGGTGATTTACAAACTTGCCAGCCTGCCGCTCGCCGATCAAGTGCCGATTGAAGGCGTGCCGACGGGGCCGCGCGATTACGAGTGGCGTCCGAACGAGGCCGCGACACTCCTCTGGGCCGAAGCGCTCGACGGCGGCGACCCGCGCAAGAAAGTTTCGCACCGCGACCGCCTGATGATGTTCAAGGCTCCGTTCACGGGCGCGCCCGCGGAGGTCTTCAAGACGGAGCAACGCTTCGTCGGGTCGCTCTGGGGCGAAAAGGGCGGGATGCTTTTCGTGCGCGATTACGACCGCGACCGCCGCTGGATTCGCACGCAGATGATTGACGCAGACACACCCGCGACCCCGCCGCGCGTCGTCTGGAGTCTGAACGTCAACGAGCGTTACAAGAATCCCGGCACGCCTTTGACGCGCCTGCTCGCGTCCGGCCATCGCGTGATGCAGCAGAGCGGCGACTGGATTTACCTCTCCGGCGCGGGGGCGACATCCGAGGGCGACCGGCCATTCCTCGACCGCATGAATCTCACGACGCTCAAGACCGAACGCCTCTTCCGCAGCGACGCGCAAAGTTACGAGACGGTCGTCTCGCTCCTGAAAGACGACGCGAGCCAGATCATCACCCGTCGCGAAAGACCGATTGAGCCGGGCAACTGGTACGTCCGCACGCTCAAAGTCAACGCCGTGGCGAGTGACCCCACGATTGACAACACGGCTGCCAACGATTCAAACGTCAGGGCATTGACGCGGATTCCAGACCCCGCCCCGCAGCTTCGCGGCATCACGAAGCGGCTCGTCAAATACAAACGCGCCGACGGCGTTGACCTCTCGTTCACGCTCTACCTGCCGCCGAATTATAAAGAGGGCACGCGTTTGCCGACCGTCGTCTGGGCCTACCCCTTGGAGTTCAACGACCCGTCCACCGCGGGACAGGTCACAGGCTCGACGCAGCGTTACACGACCATCATCGGCCCGTCGCATCTCTTCTTCCTGCTCGCGGGTTACGCCGTTTTAGACAACGCGACGATGCCCATCGTCGGCGACCCTGAGACGATGAATAACACTTACGTCGAGCAGATCGTCTCAAGCGCGAAGGCGGCGATTGATAAGGCCGCCGAGTTGGGCGTGACAGACCCGGAGCGCGTCGGCGTCGGCGGCCACTCATATGGCGCGTTCATGACGGCCAACCTGCTCGCGCATTCAGACCTCTTCCGCGCAGGCATCGCGCGCAGCGGCGCGTACAATCGCACGCTCACGCCCTTCGGTTTCCAGAGCGAGCGACGCACTCTCTGGGAAGCGCCGGAGTTGTACGGGAAAGTTTCGCCCTTCATGTACGCCGACAAGATCAACGAGCCGATCCTGCTCATCCACGGCGAGGCGGACAACAATCAGGGCACGTTCCCGATTCAGTCCGAGCGCATGTATCAGGCGATTCGCGGCAACGGCGGCACCGTCCGTTACGTCACGCTCCCGCTCGAAGCACACGGCTACGCCGCGCGCGAGACGACCGAACACGTCCTCTACGAAATGCTCAACTGGTTCGACAAGTATGTGAAAAACGCCCCGCCGCGCGGTCAGAGGGAAGATAAGGCGGCAGTGAAGTAGGAGGTGACGCAGGAAGTAGGAAGTGAAGAAGGATGATAAACGCGGAACGATGAACGCTGAATGAAAGACAGATGCTTTTTCACTTTAACGTTCATCGTTCCGCGCCCGTCGTTGATTTCACTCCGTCCAGCGACGCTTGTTGAATTTCGCGTCCGTCCAGAAATTCCGAAGCAGTTCAACATGCGGGGCGGGGGCGTGGCCCGTTTCATCCGGCGCGGGGAGGATGACGCTCACCACGTCGTAGCGTGTGGGCGCGCACGCGAGTCCGAAGAGGCGGCGGTAGGCGCGTGCGGCGCGTGAGACTTGACGCTGCTTGCGCAAATCCACGTTGGCTTCGGGCGAGGCGTACCAGTCGGAGCGACGCGTCTTGACTTCGACGAAGCAGAGCGTCGCTCCTTCATAAGCAACGATGTCAATCTCGGCCTGCACGGGCGCGCCGCGCATGTTGCGTCCCACCGTCAGTTTGAAATTCGCCGCCACCAATTTGTATCCGGCCCGACGCAGTACGTCCGCCGCCAACTCTTCGCCGCGCCTGCCGAGTTCGAGATGCGGCGCGAGCGCGACGGACGAGGCGTGCGCTCTCTTCCGCGTCAATCCATGAATGTGAAACCAGCGCATCGCTTTGTGAAGCCGTGGCGAGGGCCGCGCATCGGAAAAGTTAAATGTCGTTTTGGTAGATTCGAGATCGGTGTCGAGGCCGACCACGTTTTTTCGCGCGCAGATTATCTCTTCAGTGCGCCCTTCGCAAGTCATAATTTATAAGTCATCCTTGCGAGATTTATAAGTCATCCTTGCGAGCGGTTCACGCCGCAAGCTACACTCTGCCTGTGCCCCTCGCAAATTAATTTTTCACACATTGCGCCGCCGCCCGACGCAATTCGTTGAATTGCCGACGTGTTGCACGAGAGACGGCGAGCGCGGGCGCGTTTGAGATTGCTATGACGATAGATGAAGCGAATGAGTTGGAGAATGCAGGCCCGAAGACGAGAAGCGACGTAGTGGTGCTGCCGCTGGTCGCCGTCGTCGGTCGCCCGAACGTGGGGAAGTCCACGCTCTTTAACCGGCTCGTGGGCGAGCGTCGCTCCATCGTCGGCGACGAGCCGGGCATCACGCGCGACCGCATCTACGGCGAGACGGAGTGGGCCGGTCGTCGCTTCTCCGTCGTGGATACCGGCGGCATCGTGCCGGACGACGACACGTTCATCCCCGCAAACATTCTGAAGCAGGCGGAGTTCGCCATCGAAGAGGCGGTCGCACTCGTGTGGGTTGTGGATACGCGCGCCGGGATGACGCCGCTCGACGAGGAACTGGCGCGGCTGCTGCGGACGACCGGCAAAGTCGTCATCATCGCGGCGAACAAGGCCGACGCCGTCCGGTTGGAAGCTGACGCGGGCGAGTTTCATCGCTTCGGCTATGATGATGTCATCCCCATCTCCGCCGAGCAGGGCGACGGCGTGGCGGATCTGCTGGACGCGCTCATCAAACATCTGCCCGTGCCGGATAAGCTCGAAGGCGAGACGGGCGAGGCGCGTCGGGAGGTGCGGCTCGCGATTGTCGGACGCCCGAACGTCGGCAAGTCTTCGCTCCTCAACCGTCTGCTCGGAGAAGACCGCGTCATCGTCTCGCCCGTGGCGGGCACGACGCGCGACGCCGTTGACACGGTGCTTCAACAGGACGGCCACACGTTCCGCCTGATTGATACGGCGGGCATTCGTCGCAAGGGCAAGACCGATGAGATGGCCGAGAAACTTTCGGTCGTGATGGCACGCCGCAGTTTAGAGCGCGCGGATGTGGCCGTCGTCGTGATAGACGGGGCGGAGGGCGTCGTCGCGCTCGACGCACACATCGCGGGCTACGCGGTTGACGCCGGATGCTCCGTCATCATCGCCGTCAACAAGTGGGACGCCGTGCCGGATAAGTTGACGGGCACGCCCGCCGCCTTCGAGCGCGGCCTGCGTAATCAGATGAAGTTTCTGGACTACGCGCCGGTCGTCACCATCTCGGCGTTGAAGGGGCAGCGCGTCGAAAGACTTTTGCCGCTCGCCGTCCACGCCAACGAAGCACGCAACCGTCGCATCACGACCTCGCAACTCAACGACTTTTTTCAACGCGCCATTGACAGCCCGCGCGCACCGACCGCGCCCGCGCCGGTCAAAGGCGGACGCTCGCGCCTGCACGTTCAGTACGTCACGCAGGTGGGCGTGCGCCCGCCGCGCTTCATCGTCTTCACGGCGGGCGGCAGACCCGGTCTCCACTTCTCTTACGAGCGTTACTTGCAAAACCGTCTCCGCGAAGAGTTCGACTTTTTCGCGACGCCTTTGCGCATCACCGAGCGACACAAGAATAGAAAATAGAGGGCACAGACAGGGAAGGCGGAGCGGGGAGGTTTACCACCTGCGCCTCGTCTCCCACGCCGATGATATGGAGCCTGCCGACGATACCAGAGATGCGGACGCCGCGCGCGGCGTTGAGGTCGAACGCGAGCGCACGCACGCGCTGCTCGATTATTTGCAGGAGGCGGCTGACCAGCTTGAAGTCGTCAACCGCATCGTCTCAGCCGTCAACGCCAGCCGCACCATCGAAGAAGTCTTCAGCCTCGCGAGCGAGCAGATGCGCTCGCTCCTCTCCTTCGACCGCGCCTCCATCGCTCTACGCGAAGCGGACGGCGAACACCTGCGCGTCTTCGCGCTCTCCGGCGAGAAGGCCGGCCCGCTCGTCGTCGGCGCACTCGGTCGTCTGCGCGGCTCCGTCACGGAGACGGCGCTCGCCGAGAGACGCATGATCGTCATCGCCGAACTGCGCGAAGAGACGCGCTTCAACGCTTACGACGATCTGCGCGAAGAGGGCTTTCGTTCAGCCGTCTGCGTGCCGCTGTTTTCAAGCGACCGCGCCGTCGGCAGTCTTAATTTAACAAGCCGCGCGCCTGATTCATACGGGCGCAAACACCTGCTCGCGCTCGAACGTCTCGCACCGCCGCTCGCCATCGCCATCGAGAAAGTGTTGCTGCTCGAAGAGACGGCGCGGCTGTTCGAGGCCAGCCGCGACCGTAATGAGGAACTGCGCGGCCTCTTCGAGATTTCACGCACCTTTTCGACCCTCACCGACACGTCCGAGATTAGCGGGCGATTGTCGCGCTCCATCGCCAAACTCGTCGGCGGTGCGATGTGCCTGATCGCCACCTACGACCGGCGGCACAACTCCGTCCGCGCCGAGCCGCACGGCTATCACACGCCGCCCGACTTGATTCGCGAGTTTCGTTTCACGCTCGACCACGAGAGCGAGAGCGCGCCCATTTACCAGACGGGCGAAGCCTTCCTCTCCAATCAACCGGCGAGCGACGCCCGACTCAACCGCAAATTTATCGAACGTTGGGGCGTCGCCTCCGCCATCTGCGTGCCGATGAAAATCAAACGCGAATTGATCGGCTTCATCTACGTCGCCAACCGCGCGGGCGGCTTCTCCGAACGCGATCTGCGGCTGCTTGAAATCTTCGCCGTGCAGGCCGCCGAAACCATCGTCAACGCGCGCCTCTTCCTGACGATACAGGCGCAAGCCGAGCGCGAGGCGGTCGTCAACCGTCTGCTCCTCTCCTTGCAGCGAAGCGGCGAGCCGCGCGAGAAGGTCAGGGCCGTCATCGAACGCATCGGCGAAGTGCTGGAACTCGACCGCTGCATCGCCGTCCTCTTTGCCGACGGCGAGCACGAGGATTACTACGGCGAGTGGTGCGCCGATGGAGTCGAGGCCGTCACGGAATGGCCCGACGTGCGCGAGCGTTCGCCCATTCGTTATGCGCTCGACACGGCGCGCAGGCCGCTCTACGCGTCGGACGTGCGCGAGCACCCGCTCGCCGCCGGCATCGCCGACTTGATCGAGCTATTGAATCTGAAGAGCCTGCTGGTCGTGCCGATCATGCACCTCGGTCGCGTCATCGGCTCGATCAGCGCGCACCAGACGCGCCAACATCGTGAATGGGCCGAGGACGACATGGACTTGATGATGGCCGTCGCCACGCACGTCGGCGCGACGCTCGAAAACGCGCGCCTCATCGCCGAACTGCGCGAGGCCAATCGCCTGAAAGACGAGTTTCTCGCCACGCTCTCGCACGAACTGCGGACGCCTCTGACGGCCATCACGGGTTGGGTTGATCTGCTCGGCGAGAGCAAGTCGCTCTCGCTCGACCGCGACTTCGCCGACGGCGTGGAAGCCATCCGCGCTTCGGCCAACTCGCTCACGCAGTTGATCTCAGACCTCCTCGATCTGTCGCGCATCCAGCGCGGCGTGCTGCGACTCGACCGCCAGTTCTTCGACATTAACGGCATAGTCTCGAACGCCGCGCGCAACGTCCGGCAGGCCGCGACAGCCCGCCGCCTCGATCTCAAGCTCGAACTGTCGGACGAGTTGCCGCCAATCGTCGCCGACCCGCAGCGCGTTCAGCAGGTGCTCTGGAATCTCATCACGAACGCCATCAAGTTTACGCCCGCGGGCGGAAGCGTCACCGTGCGCACGCGTCTGCGGGGAGCGGAACGGGCGGGGGATGCCGACACTCGAACGACGGGACTCGGTGAATGGATCGAGATTGAAGTGGAGGACACGGGCGAGGGCATCGCGCCGGAGTTTCTGCCTTTCATCTGGGATCGTTTCCGACAGGCCGACAGTTCCGCCACCAGACGCCACGGCGGTCTGGGCATCGGCCTCTCGCTCGTCAAGGAACTCATCGAAGCGCACGGCGGCGGGGTGGAAGCTTTCAGCGACGGGCGGCGCGGCGCGATCTTCACGGTGCGCCTGCCCATCGTCGCCGACGATGAATGGTTCGAGGGCGAGCCGCGTTTCGAGTCGGGACGCGCGGGGGGCGTTGATGGAGTCGAACCTGTTTGAAAGTAAGCATCATAGAACTCTCCATATTCTCAACTCGAATAATTTCAACTCAAATGTTCTCAACTCCATATAGAGA
>JBAVPI010000681.1:0-1965 GCA_049692915.1 Pyrinomonadaceae bacterium | reverse complement strand
TCATTACTCAAGCTGCCTCGCACGAATCCAGCACCGGCGCATCCTCTTCGACCTCTCCCGTCTCTTCACCCAGATAAACGCGACCGGCGGCGACCGTCTCGAAGTAGTCGGCGATGCGGTCGAGGATTTCCGTGACGGAGTGCGAGTGGTAGATGACCTGACGAAAACGCGAGCCGCCCGCGAGTCCGCGCGTGAACTGCCCGGCGAGTTGCTTCATGCGACCGATGGCGGCGAACTCCGGCATGTCCGCGCGCAGGAGGTCGAAGTATTCGTGAAGGATGGCGCGCTTATCTTCGAGCGTCGGTTCGTAGGGCGCGCGACCTGCGAGCGCGTCTTCGATCTGTCGAAAAATCCAAGGGTTTGCCATCGCGCCGCGACCGATGAGAATGCCGTCGCATCCGGTCTCACGCCAGCGCGCGAAGGCGTCTTGCACCGTCAGCACATCGCCGCTGCCTGAGATGGGAACTTTCACCGTCTCTTTAATCTGTCTCACCAAATCCCAGTTCGCGCGCCCCTTGTAAGCCTGCTCCTTCGTCCGCCCGTGAAGCGCGATGTGCTCGACGCCGCAATCTTCCGCGAGTCTGGCCGTCTCCACCGCGTTGATGTTGTTATCGTAATAGCCCGCGCGAATCTTGATCGTCAGGGGAATCGTAATCGCTTTTTTAATCTCTTTAAGAATCGTCTCAAGGCGCGGCATGTCGCGCAACAGACCGCTGCCGCCGCCGTGCTTGACGACCTTCGGCGCAGGGCAACCGCAGTTGATATCAAGGATGTCGGCTCCGACCTGCTCGGCCATCTCCGCCGCCATCCGCATGCGTTCGGGCCGCCCGCCGAAAATCTGCACGGCGTAGGGGCGCTCGAACTCGTGAAAGCGCATCTGCCGGAGCGACTTCGGATTGTTGCGCGTCAAGCCCTCGACCGAGACAAACTCCGAGACGGTCAGCCCGATGCCGCCGCGACGCTTCAGCAAACAGCGGAACGCAACATCCGTCACGCCCGCCATCGGCGAGAGCACGAGCGGCGGGCTGATCTCGACATCACGGATTTTGAAAGGCTTCATGACTTAACAAACCGGAGACGATAAGGAAAATGTTTGAGACCACGCAACCTATTTCCAAAGCTCGACGCCGGTGGCGACGAAGCTGATTTCGTTGGCCGTCCCATCGTCGTTGCGTTTGATGACCGCCCCGTCTTCGACGAGGTGATCGGCCTGCGCTTTGCTCAGGACTTTGACGGCGAACTCGCCCTCGGCTCTGAACTTCATGCTCTTGGAATCTTTGGGCACGAAGAAGCTGTGATTCTTGAAAGTCACGCGCACGCCCTCGACACCGGCCTCCGGCGTGATCTGCATCCAGCACCCTTCGGCCTGACAGACGCGCTCGACCACGCCCTCGATACGCACGCGCTTGCCCGCGTACTTCAACGGCTGCTTCAGCACATCTGCGAATGAAGCGGCGGGCGATTCACCCAACGGCTCGCCGCGTTTGACGACCGATGCGCTGCCCGCGTCCGACTTCTCGGCCTCCGGCTTCGACGCCGACCCGTGGGCGTGTTGATGTTGGCGCGCGGTGGTGTCGGCGGCGACGGCAGCGCCGCAGGCGATTAACAGGAGCGTCACAAGAAATGTCTTCATAGAGAAAATAAGCTATCCTTTACCAGAGAGATTATCGAGAACATCGAACACGCTTTTCGCGGAGTCGGATTATAGCCTTTTCGCGAAGCCGGATTATAGCCCTTTCGCGAAGTCGGAATATAGCCCTTTCGCGAAGCCGAATTATAGCAATGCGAAGCAGACTCATCCAAAGCACCGGCATCGTGTGGACGCTCGTGTTCGCGGCATTCGTCGTCTGGCTTTACGCGACTGCCCCGCGC
The DNA here is from genome assembly GCA_049692915.1 of Pyrinomonadaceae bacterium. Taxonomy (GTDB): domain Bacteria; phylum Acidobacteriota; class Blastocatellia; order Pyrinomonadales; family Pyrinomonadaceae; genus JAIVJG01. The sequence goes on along the minus strand of JBAVPI010000681.1, from coordinate 93 downwards.
TCCGTCTCGGAAGTGGCGACGCGCGCGAGCGTCGCCGTCGGGACTTACGAAGTTGACCGCGCGCGTTTCGATGCGGCGCGCGCTCTTTTCCTG
>JBAVPI010000680.1:0-1582 GCA_049692915.1 Pyrinomonadaceae bacterium | reverse complement strand
CCTTATGACCGCGCTTGCACGCTTCCGACGAGGTACTTCGTCCGGTTGTCTTTACCGTTTAAGAGCGAAGGCAGCAACGCTACCCCTCATCAGTTATAACGCAGCTACAGAGTGGGTGAAAAGCTTTGCCTGTATTTTTGTCAGGTTGATTAAAAGAAGGGACGGCGACAACCTCAAGCGTTGGATATCACTCAACCGGGCGCGCGATTGTGCAGCGAGTTGTTTTGTAAATCCTGATAGTCGTCCGGGGTATCGACATCAAAGGCCGCCGCGGGCACGGCGATAAAGGCCGCGTCAGACTCGTGGCGCGTAATGATTCTCTTAGCGCCTTCCGCCCCGCGCAGTTTCATCAACTCCGGAAAGAGCGCGCGGCTGAAGAGAGCAGGCACGCCACGCGTCCGCTCCCCCCCCACTTCATACTCGGAAGCGATCAGCATAGGGCGTCGCTCAAGGTAAGCATCAATTAGTTGCATGATGATACCGCTCGTGACGAACGGCTGATCGCAGAGCAACAAAACCGCCGCATCTAGTTCACCGGATGTCGAAGTTCCGAGCGCGCTCAGACCAAGTCGAATCGAGGAACTCATTCCCTCGGCCCATGCTTGGTTGACGACGACGAGCGCGCCGGTCGCGTCAACCTCTGCTCGCAGGGCATCGGCACATGCGCCGAGCACGACGACGACGGGACGACACCGCGTCTCAAGCGCAGCCCGCACGGCGCGACCGAGCAACGTCTCGCCTTCGTACCGCAGCAGTTGCTTCGGCTCGCCCATGCGCGAGCTTGCGCCCGCCGCCAGCACGATGATGCCTATGGCCGATTCGCTCACGAGGAATGACAAATGAAGAGGGAAGCACTTTCGCTCTGCGGCACATGAAGCCCGTTCACAACCGTAGTTAAAGCCGGTTCAGCCGTGCGCTCGTCATGAATCGGCGCATTGCGGTCGCGCAGGAAACCGCCGCCGCGCCCCGCGCAGACGGCTCTGATTTCAGAGATGATTGAGAGGGCAATCTCTTCGGGCGTCTCCGCACCGATGTCCATCCCGATTGGACTGTGCAGCCGCGCGAACCCGCCCGCGACTGCCCCGCGCGTATTGACTCCCAACGCTTCGAGCAGCTTCGACGTGCGCTCGCGCGGGCCGAGGATGCCCAGATACGTCGCGGGCGATGGCAACAAAACTCGCAGCAGTTCAACATCGTCAAGATAATTATGCGTCATCACGACGGCTGCCGTGTTCTCCGTCATGGAAATATGCGCGGCCACATTGTCTGCGCGACAGAGCACGACCTCATCGGCCTCCGCGAATCGTTTTATAGAGGCGGGGCGCGCACGCGTGTCAACAACCGTGACGTGCCAGCCGATGGCTTGCGCCTGACGGATGAGCGGCAATGCGTCCGGCTCCGCGCCAAAGACGACGAGCGGGCGCGGCGGCATGATTACGTCGTGGAAAATTTCGGTGCGCCCGTCGCTCGTTTCATAAGCACGCAGCGCGGCTCGCTTGCACGCGAGCGACTCGACCGCATCTTCGTGTACGCGCGCCGCCAGCGCCCCGTCCGCGAGCGATTCTCCGCAGACGTTCAACCC
>JBAVPI010000679.1:0-8638 GCA_049692915.1 Pyrinomonadaceae bacterium | reverse complement strand
GTGCTTTGTGAGTCTGTGTTTAATTCCGCGCTTTGAAATGCGGGCGCAGAATTTCAGGCGAGGGAAGTGGTCTCTTCGGACGACGCTTCGCCGGCGAGCAGCATCTCCATCAATTTCTTCAGACGTGGGAAGTCAACCGGCTTCGTCAAATAGCCGTTGAACCCTGCGTCGAAGGCTGCCTGACGGAAGCCTCCCGTGTCGAAGGCGGTGAGCGCGACGATGGGTATGTGCTGTAGTTCTTCGTATTCGCGGATGCAGCGGGTCGCGGCCAACCCGTCCTGCTGCGGCATGGCGATATCCATCAGGATCAGGTCTGGGCGCGCCAGCCGCGTGACGGAGAGCGCCTCTTCGCCGTTGTGCGCCGTCAGCACGCGATAGCCCATGTCCTGAATCGCCAGACTGATTAAGATCACGTTATCGCGAACATCATCCACGACCAACACCGTCTGCCCGCCGCTCTTGCCATCCGCCTCGTTATTCGACATGCGTTTATTATCTCTCCGAAGGGGAGAACGCTCAACTAAAAGCTGCGCGTTTCAAAATTTAGAGGTTCGGCTGCGCTCTCCCCTTCGCAGCCGAACCCCTTGTCAGTCGCCCGCAGAACACAAACGAACGACCGGTACTGATTTACTCAGTAGACGCTTTTGCTATTACAAGCGACGTGCCACTAATCCGTCGCGGCGGCATATCTGTCCGGTGGTTGAATTCAGCCATAAACGTCGAAATTGTGAACGCGACTTTGTCGTCTGCGGCCCACGGGTGACGATATCGTCACACTTTCGACCAAATGAGATGAGTTTGCTAATGGAGGATGCGAAGATGAGAGCGGGCAGGCTAGAGCATGTACGTCCAACTCTCCTGACCGTTAATCATGACGACGATGCGGATGCCCGACGCACGCATCGCCGCGCGTGTCCGCGAGTCGCCGAGCAGTTGTTTTCCGACTTCACGCGTGAGAGTTGCACAGGAGAGCGAGAGCGTGCTCGTCTGCGCGTCGCCGCTGAACGCGGCATGAACTCTGTAGCCTCTTGCCCCCAGAGCCTGCGTCAGTTGAGAGACAATCGCCTCACGCGCCTGCGTCGTCGGTTTAGGAGATGCGGCTGTCTCAATTAGCTCTCCCTGTTGGGATGGCGTCCGGGGCACGACGTGCATTGACGCAGGTTGTTCATCGCTGTGCTGCGTTTGCGTCGTGACGGCCTGCGAAGACCCGTCGGGCGAGGGCAACCCCTGTGTGGAGTTGACGGACAGCGCCCGCGTCGTCCGTGTTGCCTGTGTGGCGAATTCATTGAGGAGCGGCTGGCGGTCTGCCTGTGAAGGCTTGCCTGCGACGGCGGCAACGTCCGTGGAGCCTGCCTGTTGCGACGACGAATTGACTGCGCTGCTGACGCCTGCGGGATGCGTCTGCGCAGAGTTAGCGTTGACGCTCGCGCTCATGGCCTGCGACGGAGAAATGCGTCCCCTGTAAAACTCATAAGTCAGCCCGCCGAGCACCCACACGCACGCGAACGTGGCTATCCCTGCCAGCGCCCATACCGTCGAGACGTGCAGTCGTCCGATCACTGGAACTTTATAGTAACCATGAGAGTCGCGCGACGGCTTGGCGTGAGGATGTCGCCGACTGAAACCGACGATGACGAGCGCCGCCAGCACTCCCGCCGGGCCGCCAAGTGCGCCGAGCGCGCAGCCCCACTTAAAACTCTTCCCCGTCTCGCGCATCATCCAACCGGCAATCAGGCCGGGAATGATCGCCCAGAACGTCGCGACGATCAGGGCGAGCAGCAGCAGTGTCATGAGTTCAGAGATTTCCATCAACGAGGGACATCCTCCGCCAACCAAAGCTTTTTACCACAACTTTGCTTTAAACCGCACCGGAAACGGATTAGCGGCATCAAACAATAGACGCGGCGTTCCATCCTGCGCCGTCGTGTTGTGCTTTGTGGCTAGGCGGACTCGTGTGGCGGCTATTGACAGCATTTGGGATGGTGATTATTGTTACGCCATCACGGATGAGCGAGGCCCCTTAAGTTATCGGATTTCTACGGGGGATTTAGATGTTATCGCGAATTACCAGAGAGTTTTCGGCGCTTGTCATTCTGTTCGGCATCTCGGCCATGTTCTACGTCGTCGCGGGCGGCTCTGCTGCCGCAGCCCTATCGGGCGCATACGCGGGCGACAAGGTGACTGTGACGGAAAAAGAGGCCGGGGGCAAAGTTTGCCTGTCGAAAGGCGATGTGCTCGCCGTCAGGCTGGAGGCACAGCTTGGCACGGGCTATGGGTGGCAGGTCGTAAAATACCGGAGCCAGCAACTCGAACTCCTCGGAGAGCCGGAACAGGAAACCCCGGACAAGGGAGCGCCCGGAGCCATAGAGCATCAGATTTTCCGCTTCAAGGCTCAGTCGTCCGGCTCGACCGCGCTCGAACTGCAATACGTTCGCCCTTGGGAAAAGAACGCCAAACCCCTCAAGACTTACCGGGTCGAAGTGGTGGTCGAATAATTCCGCTTTTGAAAGTTTACGCGTTTCGTTAAAAAATTTCGTCCCGTTTACCCGGCGTAAACGTCTTCACAGCCGTTCCTCGTTGGAGTTTTCAACGCTCCGATTCGTCCGCAGGCAATGCTGCCGGGCAGTCTCTCGTTCCAGATTTACCAACGTACACAGGGTGTGTCTTACCGTCTCAGGTCTGGCGGGGTCGAACTTCCGGCCTCACCCGTAGTCATCGCACAACCAACCTCAAAGGAGGCCAAAATGAAAAGCTACAGATGGCTCATGCTCGTAAGCGCACTGGTTTTGACATTCGTGACGGTCTTGCTTGCGCCGCTCTCGCACACGAGCGGGCAGGACATTTCACAGAAACTCGGCCCGCTCAATCAGCAGGTTGATTACATCAAGCGAGAGCAGATTGCTCCGCCGGAAATCAAGGCCCGCCTGACGACTCTCAGGCAGCAGCTTCAGACACGGAATCGTCGGTTCACCGTCGGCTACACGACGGCGGCGGATGTCCCGATTGAAGTGCTCGCCGGTACGAAAATTCCGAGGGGACTGCCCGGCGTCACCGAAAAGGTGAACACGCGCGCGCGTGAACTAATGACCATTGACCGGGCCGAACAGCAGCGCGCCATTCAAGTCAATCCGAACATCTTCGGGCATCTTCAAATCAAGTGCTCGGCATCGCTCAAATCATGGGACTGGCGTAAGAGCGGCAAGGTGACGCCGGTCAAATCACAAATCTGCGGGACGTGCTGGGACTTCACCTCGATGGGAGCTTATGAAGGCAGCTATGCGATCCGCAACAACCAGATGATTGACGCCTCGGAGCAGCACATCCTGAACTGCGCGTCGGCGGGCAGTTGCGCGGGCGGCTGGTGGATGCCCGTCTTCGACTACATGATCAGCAACGGCACGGACTCCGAGGCCGCACACGCGTTCACAGGTAACGACTCGCTCTCGTGCCCGACCGGCCACAGCACGCCCTATCGCGCGACGGCATGGGGCTTCGTTGGTTCAAACTACACGCAGATTCCGCCCGTCGGCGCAATCAAGCAGTCGCTGTGCGAACACGGCCCGAACGCCATCGCCGTCATGGTTGACTCGCCCTTCCAACACTACACGGGCGGCGTGTTCGACGAGACGGATCAGCACTTCGACTGGATTAATCATGGCGTCACGCTCATCGGTTGGGACGACACGAAGGGCGCGTGGCTGATTAAGAATTCGTGGGGCACGGGCTGGGGCGAAACCGGCGGTTTCGGCTCAGAAAAGGGTTACATGTGGATTTCTTACGGCAGCAACAACATTGGAATCGCGACGGCTTGGGTTGACGCCAAGAGCAGATTCTACAGGTTGCCGATTGATTGGATGAAGGTGCTTGAGAGAGACAGGCTTATCGTCAAGCCTTTGCCCGATCCCGATCCCGGCCCCATCGTCGTCAGGCCGGATGTCGTCAGACCCAGACCGTAACCGGCAATGTAGGGCCGACGACGGCGAGTGAGCGATGAAGGTCGCTTCCGTTGGAGAGGCCGTCACCGGTTAAAAAAAGCAGAGCGGCTGGCGCATGCAAGTCAAAGCGTGAAGAACTCACCTTGATTTGCACGGCCAGCCGCTTTTTTTCTTGAGAGTATATTCGACGGAACATCGAACACGCTGACTGCCTTACTCAACGGTTGTGTTCATCAGGTGATTCCCACGCGCGACGACACCGACGACACCGTTGTTAAGACCTGACATCAGAGCGCGCGAAATGCGCTACGCGCCGCCTCGACCGTGCGGTCGAGCAGTTCGTCCGTGTGCGCGACGCCGATGAAGCCCGCCTCGAATTGAGAAGGGGCGAGATAGACGCCCTCGCGCAGCATGGCGTGGAAGAACTTGCCGTAGAGGGCGCGGTCGGCGGCGCTTGCCGAAGTCCAGTTCGTCACCGGCTTGTCCGTGAAGAACATGGTGAACATCGAGCCGACACGATTCGTCACGACGGGAACGCCCGCCTCTCGCGCCGCCCCCGTCATGCCGTCGCACAGACGTTGACCGGCTCGCTCCAACTTTTCATAGACCGAGCGGTCGCGCAGACGCTTCAACGTCGTCAGTCCGGCGGTCATCGCCAGCGGGTTGCCGGAGAGCGTGCCTGCTTGATAAACCGGCCCGGCGGGCGCGATGTGTTCCATGATCTCGCGGCTCGCACCGTATGCGCCGACGGGCAGGCCGCCGCCGATGATCTTGCCGAGCGTCGTGATGTCGGGCGTTACGCCGTAGAGTTCCTGCGCCCCGCCGCGCGCGAGCCGGAAGCCGGTCATCACTTCGTCGAAGATGAGCAGCGCGCCCGCCTTGCGCGTCAAGTCGCGCAACGCTTGCAGGTAATTTTCATCCGGCGCGACGCAGCCCATGTTGCCTACGACCGGCTCGACGATGCACGCGGCGATGTCTGCGTGTGCGTTGAAGATTTCTTCAAGCGCCGCCGCATCGTTGAACGGCGCGGTGAGCGTGTTATCGGCGACGGCCTGCGTCACGCCGGGACTGTCCGGCAGCCCCAGCGTCGCCACGCCCGAACCGGCCTTGACCAGTAGGCTGTCGCCGTGGCCGTGATAGCAGCCCTCGAACTTGACGATCTTGTTTCGTCCCGTGACGCCGCGCGCGAGGCGCAACGCCGACATCGTCGCCTCCGTCCCGCTGTTGACCATCCGCACCATCTCGACGGACGGCACGGCGTCAACGATCTCCTCCGCCATCCGTATTTCCAATTCGGTCGGCGCGCCGTAACTCGTGCCGCGTCCGAGCGCCTCGCGCAACGCCTCGATAACTTCTGCGTCGGCGTGGCCCAGAATCATCGGCCCCCACGAGCCGACATAATCAATGTACGCGTGCCCGTCAACGTCGGTCATCGTCGCGCCGCTCGCGCTGGCGATGAAGCGCGGTGTGCCGCCGACGCCGCGAAAGGCGCGGACGGGCGAGTTGACGCCGCCCGGCATCAACTCGACGGCGCGCGCAAAAAGTTGTTCGGATTTATCCGGTGAATTTTGTTGTCCTGCGCTCATGCCTTCATGCTAAAGGCGACGACGGCAATCCGGCAAGCAACGGACGCGCAAACGTCTAGCCGAAGATGCTGCGCCAGCGACGGTCGAGCGCGCCGCCGAAGATGAAGGCCGTGAGCGATGGCTGTTCGTGCGAGCGGTCGTAGCCGACGAGTTCGACGTATGCGCGCCCGTCCACCGCGCTCTGTCCGTGTTGCCCGCCGACGACGCACGCGCCTTCCCAGTAGATGATCATCGTCGTCCCACGCGTATCGAGTTCCTGATCTTTCATGACGGGCGTGACGGTCAGTTCAATATCAAAGCGCGGAACGGCGAGACGCCAGCCGCACGGATACAGAGCGCCGGTGTGCGGGCTGCGCCAGTGTGCCGTCGGTTCGAGGCGAAAGTCTTCGCGCGTGAGATGCGTCGAGTGGCCGTTGGCATCAACATATGTGCCGCTTGAGAATGAGGACGGGCGGTTGTCCTTGTCGCGTATGTGATAGACCATCAATTCCGCGCCCGTCGAGAGTTGCACGCTGAACCAGTCCCAGCCTTTCTGATTGTCGGTCGTGCGCCAAGTGCCGAACTCGCGATCCATCCACGCCGACCCGTTGAAACGCTCCGTCTCGCCGTGCCATGTGATGTGGCCCTGCGCTTCCATGCGCGTGTAAGAGAAATAGCGCGAAGCCTCGCCGTGATCCTTAAAGCTGACACCCTCGCCCGCGTGACCGTTGAGCGCGGCGGGCTTGGCGGGCTTGAGTTGCGCCTCGAAAATCAGATCGTCGCCGAGCGTCGCACGCAGCAGGTGAACGCCTTCCGCGTAACGCACCGTCCAGTTGCCGAGCTTGAGGTCGAAGCGTTTCGTACTCATCCCGGCTGGCGTGTCGAACGGGCCGTTGGCGCTCTTTCTATGCTCGTAGCGAAAGCTCCGGCGCGACTCGTCCGTCAGGGCGAAGTGCGCGAGGTAGAGAGGATTGGCGATGAGTCGCAACGGCACGACGCCGAAGCGGTCGAGGTCTGTGCGGCGCTTGAAGAACACAAGCTCGAAGCCGAAGCGACGGCCCGATGTCGTCAACATGTGCCCCGTGTAATACCACCACTCGGTCTGCGCCTCTTCGTGCGCATAGAGGTCGCGCGGCAGTTCGACGCCCGCGTGCTCAGTCCCGTCGCGCAACGTGGATGCTTTGCCGACGACGACATCGGCAAGGTTCTCTAACACGACCGTCGCCGTCTGCTCGATTGACTCGATCAAATTACTGCTCATTAAAATCTCACCTTCGCGAATTTGGATGTGAGTATTGTAACGACAGTCGGTAACGAAAGTGTGCGCCTTTTGCGAAGTTGAGTAGCGAGAGTGTGAAGAATTTCGCGGCGCGCGCACGCGAAGCTCAAACGCGTTCTAAACTCTCGCGCGGTTCGACCAGAATGGTGCGGAAACTCGCGAGGCGGACGAGGCCCGGAGCCGCGCCCTTGATCTTCGAGACGAATTTGCGCGGCGTGTGGTTGACGGCGGCCTTCGATTCGTCGCGCGCCTGACTGAAATGCGCCGCGAGTTGTGCGGCCTCGACGAGCGTGCGGTGCGGGATGTCTTCGCCGCGCCGCGGATTGCGCACGACGACGTGCGAGCCGGGATAGTCCGCGGCGTGAAGCCATGTGTCGTAAGAGCGCGCGATGCGAAAGGTCAGTTGCTCATTATCTTTGGCTCCGCGCCCGACGAGGATTTCGTAGCCATCCGACGAAAGATAACGCCGCACGCCGGGAATGCTCTCCGCTACCTGCTTCGACTTCTTCGCGCCGCCCTGTCGTTGCTGCCGACTCTGTTGACCCTTCTTCGCGGATTCAACGAACGACTCAAGCGCCGCTTCGTCGCGCTCTTCGATGATGCTTTGCAGAACTTCGAGCCGGTCATCGTAGTCTATGAGTTCCAGCCTGACATTTTCGAGACGCTGCGCTATCTCCTGAGCCGCGCGTTTGGACTTTCCGTAGCGCGCGAAGGCGGCGGCTGCTTCCTCCTGCAAACTCTTGTTTTCGTCAACCTTCAATTCGACGAGGGGCGCATCCTCCGCGTAATAATCGCGCACGCGAACGATGTCCCCGATGCGCTCGGCGTTGGCGATGTTCGCGAGCAGAAGGTCGCCCGTGCGCTTGTGCGTCGCGGCGTCACCGTGGCGTGCGAGGTCTCGCTCCAGATTGTCGCGAAGCTTAAGGCGTTTTGAGATTTCCTGACGCAGGCGCGTCATGGCGGCGGACGCGCGCGCGTCGAAAGTCCGTGCGAGTTCGAGTCCGCGATAGTGATTGTCCGCAGCCGCCGAAAGGGAAGCGAACTCTCCGCGCGCCAACGGCGACTCCTTCGGCGCTGGCGCGTTTTGTTGAGGGGGCGTCGGGGGTTGATAAAGGTCGGCGATTCCTTGCCCCTCGCCATGTGCGGGCCGCAACGAGTCAACGACGCGCCCGGCTTCGTCGAGCAGAAAGATATTCGACGTGCGCCCCGTCAACTGCGCGACGAGGGCCGGCGTGTGCTCGTCGCCGACGGCGTCGCGGACGGAAAAGTCGAAACGCACGACGCGGTCGTGCTCGTCCTTCGTCACCGATTTGAGAATCGCGCCGCTCAAGGCACGCCGCAGTGAGAGTGGGAACTGAGAGGGGGGAAGTGAAGACTTTTCCAACTCTCGCACGGTGCGCGAAATCAAGTAGAGACGGGGACTGCCCGGTTCGGCGGCGATGAAGAGATACGTGCCGCCGCCGGTGCGAAAATCTATCGCGAGTGACGCGCGAGAAAGTTGGAACACTTTGCCGAAAGCGCAGCCCTTCAGCGACCTCGCCAACTCCGCGACTATCTCCTTGATGGTCTCGTCATTCATCCCGTCTCGACTCAACCGTCACCCGCGACAAACTTCGACCTCACAGCCTAACAAATTTGCAAGGCGGAAAAAAATGAAGGGGCGCGGACATTGAGCGTCCGCGCCCTCTCACGCGATGAAAATTTTCGATGCGCCGACTCGCGGTCTATCAACTCTTAACGACAATCGTGCCGGACAGATGATCGTGAGCGGTGCGGCCTTCGGCGTCGAACAGCGCGTAGAGAATGCCGAGACCGGCGGCGGCCAGCGAGAGCATATAGACGACGGCGCGGCGCGCGCA
>JBAVPI010000678.1:0-3902 GCA_049692915.1 Pyrinomonadaceae bacterium | reverse complement strand
CATCACGACGACGCCGCGCGCCGTCGCCGCCGGAACGTCTATGTTGTCCACGCCGACGCCCGCGCGTCCGATGGCGCGCAGGCGATTCGCCGCTTCGAGTAACTCCGGCGTCACCTTCGTCTCGCTGCGGACGATGAGACCATCGCACCCGCGCACGGCGGCCAGCAGTTCTTCACCCTTGAGGCCGATTCTCTTCTCGACGGCAAAACCGGCGGCGCGCAGAGGCTCAAGGCCGCTCTCGCTCACATCGTCGGAAACAAATATTTTAGTGTCTGTCATTGTCTCGGTTACTGGATAAAAGTAGGGGCAGACTTGTCCCTGCCCGTGTACTTAACTGTATAAAATTGTAGGGGCGAGGTTTGTCGCCCGTGTACTTACATCGCATGCAAGTTGAATCTAAATAAAGCGGCGGGCAGGGACAAGCCCCGCCCCTACAGCGATGACCCTGTTTTCTTACATCGGCCCGCCGCTGTCGCTCCCGTCGGAACTTCTGCCGCCTCCGTCGGTCGGCGCGGGCGAAGAGCCTTCGAGTGAACTGCTGGTGTCAGAGCCGCCGCCGTCGCCCGCGCTCGTCACCGTCTCGCTCTCTTCCAGATCGCTCAAAGTCCGGTTGCTCGTCGCGTCTTCGTCGCGCTTCGGCGTGGCGTCCGTTGATTCATTTGAAACTTCGTGCGCGGTTTTCGGGTCTTTATTTTCTTCCATCATCTCTCCCTCTCAGAGTAGCGAATAAATTGTTGTGAGCACAGACATGAGCACCGCCGCGTACAGCCCCGCGAGCACGTCGTCGGCCATGATGCCGAGTCCGCCGCCCAGAGATTCGAGCCGCCGAATCGGGTAAGGCTTCCAGATGTCGAAGAGACGGAAGGCGGTGAACGCGACAAGAATCGTCCACCACCAACGGCCCGGCGGCACAAAGAGAAACGCGATTAACTGTCCGGCGACTTCGTCCACCACGACCGCGCCGGGGTCTTTACGTCCCAAAACTTTCTCGGCGCGCGTCGCGGCCCACGTCCCCGCGACGCAAGCGACGACAATCACGACCAGAAGCGACGCCGTGAAACCTGCACCGATGACCCCCTCCGGCAGCAAAAAGTCGTGCGCGCCCGCGTAACGGACGACGAGACCGAACGCCCACACGAGCGCGAGATAAATCCCGACGCCGACCGCCGAACCCCACGTCCCCGGCGCGAGTGGAATCAAGCCGACGCCGCACGTCGCAACCGCCAGCGCGACGCAATCTCCCGACGTGCGCCCGCGCTTGGTGGGCGCGATAAACGCGCTCGTCACCACCGGCGGGTTCAATTCGTCGCTCGATTCTTTAATCAACGGCATCAGGATATTGTTTTGTCAGCGCCGACGACGATAATTGTCGCCGCAGCAAACTCTTTGAGAGTTGCCCCACTCATCTCAGGAGCAAGCTTACTCTTCTTTGTAGTACGACTTCTCCAAATTGGAGAAGGGCCACTCCTAACATGTACGCCCTTACTCTGAAGCCGAGTAGCCTTACTCTTAAAATGAGTGGCGTTTCTCTACAGACGAGTGGCCTTACTCTCATTATGAGTAGCCTTACTCCAATTATGAGAACTCACACTCCTATTATGAGCGGTCTCACTCTAATCATGAGAACTCTCACTCCACTGATGAGAACTCTCACTCTAATTATGAGTAGCCTTGCTCCAATTATGAGAACTCACACTCTAGTTATGAGTATCCTTACTCGTCTTTGGAGTAATGCCACTCTTAAGAAGAGTGGTCATATACATCTTTAGAGTAACGTCACTCTTAAGAAGAGTGGTCATACACATCTTTGGAGTAATGCCACTCTAAAGATTTGTAACGCTTCTCGACAATAGAGAAGGCTCGTACCGGACTTTTTCGGGCTGACTCCCGCGTTTTTACGGCGCGCACCCTAAGATATGATGTGGCCGACAAGGTCGTACTGCTGTGCTTCCGTAATCATCACGTTAACGATATCTCCCGGCACGGGCGCGAAACCTTCCGGCGCGTCGTTGATGAGAACGCAGCCGTCTATGTCGGGCGCTTGCGTCTCGGTGCGGCCCTGCCAGAGCAAATCCGTCTCTTCGGACGGCCCCTCGAAAAGCACGCGCATGGTCGTGCCCACGCGTCTCTTATTATTTTTGAGAGAGATGCGCCGCTGCTCTTTCATCAGACGGGCCTGACGACGCGCGGCGACTTTCGGGTCAATCTTACCGGGCAGATTGTAGGCGTCCGTGCCCTCTTCGTCCGAGTAAGTGAAGACGCCGACGCGCTCAAACTCGACCGCGCGGACGAAGGCGAGCAACTCCTCGAAATCTTCTTCCCGTTCGCCGGGAAAGCCCGTGATGAAAGTCGTGCGGACGGCGATGCCGGGGACGCGCGCACGCACGCGCTCGATGAGTCGTTCGAGCGATTGGCGCGTGCCGCCGCGCTTCATCAACTTCAAGACATGCGCGGAAGCGTGCTGCAAAGGCATGTCGAGATATTTGACGGCCTTCGGTTCGGTGGCGAGCACGTCGAGAAAGCCGTCGCTGATGTGCGTCGGGTAGGTGTACATGACGCGCACCCACTCGATGCCTTCGAGATGCGAGAGTTCGCGCATGAGATGAGCGAGTCCGTCCGGCTGGTCGAGGTCTTCGCCGTAACGCGAAGAGTCCTGCGCGACGAGGATGATCTCTTTCACGCCCTTCTCCGCGAGGGCTTGCGCTTCGCTGATGACCGAACCGAAACGCCGGCTGCGGAAGTGTCCGCGCATCTGCGGGATGAAACAGAAGGCGCACGGGCGGTCGCACCCCTCTGCGATCTTCACGTAGGCGCTGTAGCCGGGAGTGGCGAGAATGCGCGGCGTGGACTCGTCGTAGAGATACGTCGCGCTCCGGTCGCCGATGGGAAGTATCGGCAGGGAGCGCGTGTTGACGCGGGCGTCGGCGACCGTCGTGATGTCGTTGATCTGGTTCGTCCCGATGAAGGCGTCAACCTCAGGCATCTCTGCGCGCAACTCTTCGCGGTAGCGTTCGACGAGACAGCCCGCGACGATGAGTCGTTGCGCTTTACCTTCGGACTTCAAACGCGCGGCTTCGAGAATCGCCTCGATGGACTCCTTCTTCGCCGACTCGATGAAGCCGCAAGTATTGACGACGAGCGTGTCGGCCTCGCTCGCGTCCGTCGTAATCTCGTAGCCGTCCGCCCTGAGCTTGCCCATCATCACCTCGCTGTCCACGAGATTCTTCGGGCATCCTAAACTGATGAATCCAATCTTTTTCATAATATAACTGCTCACTGATATCAGCCGGTCGAAACGGTTCAACTTGTTGATGCTTCCGCCTGTGCTTCGATCTTCCTTAAACAATTTTCGATACGCGCCACTTCATCATTCGACAGGCGGCGCGCGCCGTAACGCACGCGATGATACGCCTCTGTAATCGTCAACGCTTCGGGCACATTCGCGGCCAGCGCGAACTCAAGCGGCGTCTGATCGCCCGCGCGTCGCAGCCCGCGCGCCTCAAGCGCCCTGAGCATGCGTTCGTAGAAAGCCACGACCACGACGCCCGACGCCCCCGTCGCGTCTCGCTCCCTCGCACGACGCCTCAAACTGAAACCTCTTTTATAGAGAAGATAAAAGAGCGTCGCTAAGATTAACAGCAGGCACGCCGGAACAAGGGGAGACAGGGACGGGTTAAGACCAGTCCTGTTAATCGTGGCCGTCACATTATTCCACAATGCCGACAGCCACGCCTTCAACCCGCCCGCCGTCTGCGCGACTTGCGCGCGCGAGAGGTTGAGCTTTCCGCGCAAAGTCTGCGCCAGCGTGCGTTGTTCCTGCTTGTCATAGGTGACGACATACTGAATCCAGAACAACTCCAAAGCGTCGGCGTAATTTCGCAACCGCCCGCGCAGGCCGCCCG
>JBAVPI010000677.1:0-3066 GCA_049692915.1 Pyrinomonadaceae bacterium | reverse complement strand
TTGAAGCTGAAAGCGGTAGTTCTCCCGGCCTGTATAACGTCGCCTGTCCCGGCGTTGATTTCTACTCCCACGACCTGTGCACGATAGACCGTCGGGAACGTCCGTTGATACGGAAAACCGCCTGAGTCGTTGCCGGTTGCCACGACCCTGAACGGGACTGTCGGTAACACGAACGTGCCGACGAAGTGGTCGGGCGGCGCGTCGGGGACATCCCGCGCCAGATTGATTTCCTTCAGAGTCTCCCCCTCTTCACTCACAAGCTTGAAGGTTGTGGCGGCAAAGGAACCGAGCATCGCTGCTTCGCCTGTGCCTTCAGCACCGGCCAGAGGTTGACCGGGGATGGGGGCGAACCCGCCATGCAGGTCTCCGCTCGGCCTGACGAAATCGAAGCGGTAGAATTCAATGGGACTATTACCCTCTGCCACGACCGAGAAGTTACCGCTCCCTGAAATTTCCACACGCCACGTCCCCGTGCCCGGCGCATTAATCGTCAGGATGCGGCCCGAAGCGATATCGGTTATTTGCGCATCCGAGTCGGTCGGATTCACCACGACACCCGACGGGCGGCGTAACGCTATCGAAGTGCTCGAATCAACCGAGACCGAAACGACCAGACGGCGAATCGTCGAATCTACGGGAACGTCGAACAACCGCGGCGCGCTCGTCATCACGCCTTTGGTTGAAAGTATGGTCATCAGGTCGCCCGACAGCTGGGGTTTGATCAAGTCGAACAGCCGCGGGATTTCAAACTGATTGAGGAAGAAGAGTTGGCCGCCGGTTTCCGCCGCGCCGCGGATATACGCTTCATCAATCGGCGAACACGACCCCGTCAACGCATAGCTCAGCCTCGTAGATTTTTCTTGCGCCCGACTGATGACCTCGTTTCTCAGCGATGAATCCTTAGCGCTGGCATCTGTAAATAGATACAAACGGGAGTTGGCATTAGCCTCGTCAATCGCCCTGAGTAGTCCCCCCTGTGACACTTCAGGACAATCACCGCCGCCATGCGCGGATAGTGCATTGACGGCGCTCAGTAAAGCGTCTGCGCTCTGCGTCACGAAGGGCGTGCCGATATCGGGATCGCCGAAGCGCACGAGTAAGTAGTTGTCGGGTTGATCGTCGGGATTGCTTCTGGTTTCGTTAACAATCCTCGTCACCGTATCCTTCACACCGTTAATCTCTTCACCCATGCTGCCCGTGTCGTCTATCACAAAGCCGAGCGTGCCCTTAAGATCAAGCAGAGCACTAATCGCCTTATCGTTGCCCTCGATCTGGGAGAGAATTTGTCCGACATAATCCTTTGTGGCGGCGGTGGCTACCGTCACCGCACGGGCATGCTGGCCGGGGCCACCCTGATCTGACTTGTCTTTGTTGATGCCGCTGCATGAAGACGTATAGTTGCCGTGATAACACTTACCCGCGTGAGGCAGCGTCCCGCATCCTGTGAACGGATTGCCGATATAGTAACCGGAAGTAAGACCACCTCCGCCATTAGGCCCAAGGGTATTCGGATCGCTCGGACATGCCTGAAGCGTCGCAGCGGGGTCGGCTATTTCATTGCGACCGAGATTTGTATTGATGCCTGTGTTGCCCAACTCCACCCAGTTGGAATGCGCGTAAAAGTCTTGAAGGGTATGCAGTGCTTGCCCTAGAAGTTCTCTTGCCTCATCACCATCCGGCGGGTCGGCCGTCACCTTCGCCACGATTTGTGTCTTGAGACTTTTCAGTCGAGCAGAGGACGCGGCGAAGCTTTCGTTGGTAAAGTGTCGCTCCGGATGAAACAGGGCCGCCGAGCCGCCGATGATGCTATCCACATCCTCGTTCGCGTCGGCGATCTGCTCAAGCGCACGCTTACTAAAAGTTTTCGGTTGACCATTAACGTTTGCGGTAATAGCCGCCAGCGTATCTTTGGTTATTCCTCGATGGACGGGAATTGAGAATGCCAGAGCAGCCGCGACCGTCAGGGAAATGACCAGCGGTACGATGACGGCATACGTGTGTCTCTTGGTGAATGCCACGACATGATGAAGTAGATACATTGGGGAACCTTCTTTCTACGAGGGTGGCGAAGTTGAGAGGCCGCCCGGAAACGGTAGGTTGGTGATTATGGTCTGCGAGATTGACCACGTTTGAGCACTGACGTTTCTATCTTCTGCAATCGCTCGATAACCGCTGCCCTTGAGCAATGACGCAGCGGCGCTCCAAACCCGTCTTGGCACAAAAACAGATTGGCCCTTTCTAACTCCTCTCCATGCAGTTCCTCTGAATGGTCGAGAAGATAGTGACTGATTTCGACGTACATTCTGGTCGCAAGTAGATCGTCTTCACCGTGAAGCCACATCCAGCCGAAGCCTGTCAGATCATGATTTGCGGCAACCATTCTGGCGAACTTGGGGACTGCTTCGTCCTCATGGCCTGATTGAACCAAAAGATTTAGGCCGAATGAGTTGAAGCGCGGGTCGGGATCGTCAGCCGTCGCGCGAGCTATCGTGAGTTGATCCTCTTGCGGCAATTTAGACACGTACAGACGAATTGAAGAGCTAAGGCCGGCTTCACTTACATCCTTCTGCGCCAGCCGGTAAAACTCCTTAACCAATTGAGACTGATGAGAAGATTGAGACTGGGGTTTCGCCTCGGTGGTCTTTTTGCACCCGGCTGAAATAAAAAAAACGGATATCAGCAGCGACAGGCCGACACTGTTATACCCACCTAGCAAATAAGTGTAAGGGATTCTCTTTTCATGAGACTTCAAGATCGGCATAGAGGAATCTCGAGTCTGGGCGTGTTGGCTCTGCAATTGACATCCTTTCAAAGCTGTTTTGGTCAGCCATCGTGAAAGGACATCTCTTCAAGAAGTGTGTTACCTACTAAACGGCAGGAATCATGCTCTTCCTGACATCAAGAGTCAATAGTTATTATTTAACTATCCGGCGCTTCTGCCCTGACATCAAGTTAGAAGTGCAACACTGACTAAGATTCGTTGAAGCATTCGAGCGGTGTCTTGAAGCCAAGCCGCTTGCGTGGTCGCCGGTTGAGTTTGCGTGCGATGGCGTTGCACTGGTGTTG
>JBAVPI010000676.1:0-4012 GCA_049692915.1 Pyrinomonadaceae bacterium | reverse complement strand
GCAGGCTCGCCGAACGGTTCGGCCAAGTTGATGAATGCCTCGCCACGACGAATATCGGTTATTCCAACTCGACGCGCTCGCCGTACTGCGGGGCGTCCACGCGCCAATGAAAGCGCTCGCGGATATGCGCGGCCATCGCTTCAGCCGCCTCCGGCTCGCCGTGCGTCGTGAACGAGCGGCGCGGAGCCTGCGGCATCCCTTCGAGCCAGCGCAAGACTTCCTTCCAGTCGGCGTGCGCCGACAGTCCGCCGATGCGCTCGATGTGGCAACGCACGGGCACGAAGTTTTTCATGATACGCACTTCGCGTTGACCGTCGAGAATGCGCCGCCCCGTCGTGCCCGCCGCTTGATAGCCGACAAAGATGATGGTCGCCTGCGGATCGGGCAGCATCCGCACGGCGTGGTGCATGACGCGCCCGCCCGTCATCATCCCCGACGCGCTGATGATGATGCGTGTTCCGCGCTCTTCGTTCAGACGCTTCGACTCTTCGCGCGAAGAGGCCGTGACCATCGAGTGCGTGCGCAGCGGGTGTTCGTGCCGCGCCAGCACGCTCGCGTAGTCGGCGTCCTGCTCCTCTGTGCGGCGACTGTAAACCTGTGTCGCGGCGGCGGCCATCGGCGAGTCCACACGCACGGGCAGCACGGGGATGCGCTTCTCGTTCTCCAACTCGCGAATGTAGTAGAGCAATTCCTGCGTGCGCCCGACGGCGAAGGCGGGAATCAGCACCGGGCCGCCCCGCTCGACCGCTTCGTTGATGATGCGCGCGAGGGCGCTCTTCGGGTCTTCCGCGTCGTGCAGGCGGTCGCCGTAGGTTGATTCGACGAGCATGTAGTCGCACGCGGGAGGCGCAACCGGGTCGGGGATAATCGGCTGGTCGTAGTGGCCGAGGTCGCCCGAAAAAAGCACGCGCCTTCCCTGTCCGTCCGTGCCCGCGCCGTCCACCTCGACGAGCACGAGGCTCGAACCGAGGATGTGTCCGGCGATGCGGAACGAGGCGCGCACCCCGTCTGCGACCTCGACGGACTCGCCGTCTTGCGGGCAGGGCGTGAGCAACTCGATGGTCTTCCGCGCGTCGCCCTCCGTATAGAGCGGGAGCGCCGGAGCGTGCCGCGTCAGGTTGTGGCGATTGCGATAGTCCGCCTCCTCTTCCTGCAAACGCGCCGAGTCGGGCAACAGAATTTTCAGCAACTCCGCCGTCCCGCGCGAGCAATAGACGGGCCTGTCATAGCCGAGCGCGACGAGGCGCGGCAGGTACGCCGTGTGGTCAACATGCGCGTGCGTTATGAGCACGGCGTTTATGCTTCGCACATCGAACGGCGGCTCTTCCCAGTTGCGCTCGCGCAACTCTCGCAAGCCCTGAAACAGCCCGCAGTCCACGAGCACCTTGCTGCGGTCGCTTTCGATGAGGTACTTCGACCCCGTCACCGTTCCGACGCCGCCCCAGAATGTCAGTGTCGCCATGCGTCTCCTTGAGATTTATCTTAAAGATGAAATGTTCGCCCGACGCCGCTGCCCGAAAAAGACGAGCGCCGCCGGGACGAGCAGCGCGAGGTTGCGCAACGCCGTCGAGATGCCGAGTTGGCTGGCGATGATGCCGCCGAAGCAGCCGCATTCGAGCGGCTCGCCGTGCAGAACATAGACGTAGTAGAGCGCGTAACCCGCGAAGCCCAAGAGCAGCACCGCGGCGACGAGCGCGCCGGGGCGAATCGTGCGCGGCAGTAAAAGCAGGAAGGCGGCGACGAGTTCCGACGCGATGACGGCCACGGCGACGGGCCACACCCAACGCTTGTCCACGAGGTTCGACAAATTGCCCGCGAAACTCTCGAAGGTAAAAAGCTTCGCGCCCGCCGCGAACAGAAACAGCGCGGCGAGCGCGAAACGCGAGACTTGCACGAGCGCTTTGAACCAGCGTCGAGAAGAGATGGATAAGGGATGGGAAATGAAGGACGAATCAACTGGGCCGCCTGTGTTTTCCCTTTCATCCATCATTCTTCATCCCTCATGCCTTCATCATCCGGCGAGCGAGACGACCTTTTCGGCGGCGTCCTTCATGCCGTTGGCGACCGTGAAGTTGAGGCCCGACTCGCGTATCACGCGCTGCCCCTCTTCGACGTTCGTGCCTTCGAGACGGACGACGACAGGCACTTTGACGCCGAGGTTCTGCGCCGCGCCGACGACGCCGCGCGCCACCATGTCGCAACGCACGATGCCGCCGAAGATGTTGACGAGCACGGCGCGCACAGCCGTATCCGCGAGCAGAATTTTGAAGGCCGCTTCGACGCGTTCCTGCGAAGCGCCGCCGCCCACGTCGAGGAAGTTGGCGGGTTCGCCGCCCGCGAGTTTGATGATGTCCATCGTCGCCATCGCCAGCCCCGCGCCGTTGACCATGCAGGCGATGTTGCCGTCGAGCTTGATGTAGTTAAGGTCGAACTTCGAGGCTTCGATCTCCAGCGGTTCTTCTTCGTTCAAGTCGCGCAACTCGGCGAAGTCCGTGTGACGATACATCGCGTTGTCGTCGAACGTGACCTTCGCATCGAGCGCGAACAGGCGACCGTCCTTCGTCAGGAGGAACGGGTTGATCTCCATCAAAGATGCGTCCATCCCTTCGTAAGCGTTGTAGAGCGACTGCATGAACTTCGCCGCCCCATTAACAAGCGCGGCGGGCAGGCCCAACGCGAAGGCGAGTTTACGCGCCTGAAACGGGCGAAAGCCGACCGCCGGGTCAATCGTCTCTTTGAGAATCTTTTCCGGCGAGTGCGCGGCGACCTCTTCGATGTCCATGCCGCCCGCCTCCGACGCCATGAAGACGGAGCGGCCCGTCACGCGGTCGAGCACGATGCCGAGGTAAAACTCCTTGTCAATCGGCAACCCCTCTTCGACGAGCAGCACTCGCACCTCGCGCCCCTCCGGGCCGGTCTGGTGCGTGACGAGTTGCATGCCGAGAATCTGGCTCGCAATCTCGCGCGCCTCTTCCGGACTCTTCGCGAGTTTGACGCCTCCGCCCTTGCCGCGCCCGCCCGCGTGTATCTGCGCCTTGACGACGACCACATCCGTGCCCAACTCTTTCGCCGCCTGAAAAGCTTCCTCCGGCGAGCGCGCGACGATCCCGCGCGGCACGGCCACGCCGTACTTCTTCAACAGTTCTTTACCTTGATACTCGTGTATCTTCATCGGTTGAGTCCTCGCTCGGTCGGCGCTTCCAACCGCGAACCATGTTTGTGATTTTGGAGCGCTTCGAGTGTAGCCGCAAGGCACGCGACGCCGCAAGCCGCCGCCGAAATCTTCCGCGCGGGGCGGAACTTTTCGCCGCGCGTGGTGTCTATCGAACCTGACGTGAGAATTATTTCAACGCTTTCGGGAGGTGTAGGGTTCATGAAGATTCAGAGAATGGCCGGTTGGCTGCTGATCGTTTTTGCGTCGGCGCAGGTGTTTCAGGCGCTCTCTCTGACGGCCACCACAAAGAACAGTCCGGGGCTGGCGTTCGTGCTTCTCGCTTCGACGATGTTTACGGGCGGCGCTGTCTTGCTCTGGCGCGGCGGCGGCGCATTACAGAAGACACAGAAGACATAAATTCGCACGCACGCATCCACCGCGCGTCCCCCTTTTCCCGAACGCCCTCCGCTTTCTGGAACACGGCGGCGATTCGTCTTGTCTTCAGGACATCAAGCGAGCGAGGTGAAAATGATGACTCTGGCATTGACGCTGCTGTTTGCATTCAACCTCTACGCGAGAACGGGCCGAACGAGTTAGTTGCGAATCTCCTGTCTGTGAGTGAGTGAAATTGGTCTGGCGGGTCGGGTGCTTCCGGCTCGCCAGTTTTTTTGCGCGCCGGTTGATTGTCAATCCGAGACGCGTTAACTTTGCACGCGCCGAACTTTTTCAGATCGCCCGCACGTCAACCCGCAGGAGACAATTTCCCGATGAGCGAGGTCACAGTCACTTCCCTCTCCAACTTGCAGAACGAAGTCCGCTACGGCGCGGGCCGCACGCTCGTGACGGACGAACCCGCCG
>JBAVPI010000675.1:0-16000 GCA_049692915.1 Pyrinomonadaceae bacterium | reverse complement strand
GAAAATCTCAAGGTGAAAAGCATTGTACAGACCGTCTTGCGGGGTGGCAAGCGCGACGCCAAATCAAGTGTCGAGCCAGCGCGAGAGGGCTGAATCCTTGACGACGATGGTTTGCGCGCGGTCGGGGCCGGTCGAGACGAGGCCGACGGGGACGCCGATGTGTCGCGAGATGAACTCTACGTAGTCGCGCGCGGCGCGGGGCAGTTCGTCGAGTTCCGTGATGCCTTCGGTCGAGGTCTTCCAGCCGGGAAGCGTTTCATAGACGGGTTCGACTCCACGCAAATCCTTCGAGACCGAGGGGAAAGATTCGCACGCTTGCCCGTCGAGACGATAGCCGACGCAAACCTTGATCTCGTCGAGGGCGTCGAGGATGTCAATCTTGGTCAGTGCAACGTTGTCGAAGCCGTTGATCTCTGCGGCGTAGCGCGTGGCGAAGGCGTCGAACCATCCGCAGCGGCGCGGTCGGCCCGTGGAGACGCCGTACTCGTGGCCGCGCTCGCGGATCAGGTTGCCCATCTCCTCTTCGCCTTCGAGCATCTCGGTCGGGAACGGCCCTTCGCCGACGCGCGTCGTGTAGGTGCGGACGATGCCGAGGACGCCGCCGATGCGTTGCGGCGCGAGGCCCGTCCCGACGCACGCCCCGCCCGATGTGGTGCTCGAAGAGGTGACGAACGGGTACGTGCCGTGGTCAACGTCGAGAAGCGCGGCCTGCGCGCCTTCGATGAGCACGGAGCGTCCCTCGCGCACGGCGCGGTTGAGAAAATGCGTGGTGTCCTTGATGAAGGGCGCGAGCCTTTCGATGTGGCGCGACGTTTCGATGAAGACTTCCCCGGAGTCGAGCGGCTGACCGCCGTAGGCGACGATGAGGCGATTGGCGTCTTCGATGTTTCGTTCGATGCGCGCGCGGAGCACGTCCGCATTCAAGGCGTCGGCGACGCGGATGCCACGTCGCCCGGCCTTGTCTTCGTAAGCGGGGCCGATGCCGCGCAGGGTCGTCCCGACCTTCTCGTTGCCGAGGCGTTCTTCGCTCGTGTGGTCGAGCGCGCGGTGGTAGGGAAGTATCAAATGCGCGCGCTCGCTCACCAGCACGCGTTCGGGTGTCACTTCCAATCCTTGTTCGGCGAGGCGGTCGGCTTCGACAAAGAAAGCCTTCGGATCAATCACCATCCCGCTGCCGAGCACGCAGGTCTTGCCCTCGTGGACGATGCCTGACGGAATCAGGTGGAGCGCGTAAGTCTTTTCGCCGACCTTAACCGAATGGCCCGCGTTGTGCCCGCCCTGATAGCGCACGACGATCTCGAAGCGCTCCGACAACAGGTCAACTATCTTGCCCTTGCCTTCGTCGCCCCACTGCGCGCCGACCACAACGATGACGTTACTCATAAGAAGGTCAGAGGTTAGAGGCCGGAGGTCAGTCAAGGCCAAGTCCGTTACTGACTTCCAGCCTCCGGCCTCCGTGTTAGCTCGCCTTTTCCAGCTTGACCGGTTTTTCGATGAAGTAAAAGCTACAGGTGCCGCGCACCTCTTGGAGGTCGCGTTTGTTGATGGGGAACATACGGCACTGATCCGGCCTGTCTTCGTAAATGCCGCAGGTGGACGTGTCATCGTCGTGCTTTTTGAGGAAGGGGCACTTGAACAGAATCTCACAGCAATCTCCGCAGCGATTACAATCTCCGCGCCGGAGTGCGAGTGCCGCGACTACTTCCTCTTTGTGGAATCTGATCTGGACGAAGCGGCGCAGCTTGCCGTGCGCCTGCCGCGCGCGAAACTTCGCGTCCTCGACGGCGCGGACGCGCTTGGCGGCAAGACGTTCCTCGAACGAGCGCCGAAGCGCCGCGCGACTGGCTGATGTCTGTTTCATCACTTCGAGTCGGAGCGGTTCGCACTCAGATTGCAGTCGCGAGCCGGGGACGAGTCACAAAGTTTGCACTTGCCCTCAAACGGATGACGGCGTGAGCCGGACGGGTTCACGCACACGCGCCCCGCCCGACTCGCCGCAAAGTCAAGCGTCACTTCAGGCGCTCGCCGCGCTGTTGACGTGCTTGTCAATCATCCGCGAAATCGCTTCCTTGCTCGTCGCGCCCACCACGCGCTCTTCTTCCTTGCCGTTCTTGAACAGGATGAGCGTCGGGATGCCCTTGATGCCGTAGCGTTGAGAGATGGCCGGGTTCTCGTCAACGTTGAGCTTGACGACCTGCGCGTTCTCGGCATACTTCTCGGCGACTGCCTCGACCGTCGGCGCGAGCATACGGCACGGCGCACACCACTGCGCCCAGAAATCCACGAGCACCGGCTTGTCGGATTTCAGGACATCGGATTCAAAATTATTGTCGCCGACTTCTTTGACGTGTTCACTCATACTGAAAAACTCCTTATGGTCTTGGATGACTTGCCGGCCGGGAAACTCTTCACGCGTCTCCCGTCGTGATTCGTGTTCAATCAAATGTCTCTCAAATCGGGCCGCCGCTCGGTTCACGCTGGCGATGCCTGCTTCACATCTGCGCCACCGCGCGGTAAACCTCTGTGTACCTGCGAGCCGCCGCCGCCCACGAATTGTCTGCGCCCATGCCGTTCAACTGTATCCGACGCCACACGTCCGGTTGCCCGTACCAGTGGAGCGCCTCGCGCAGCTTGTCCATCATCGCGCCCGCCGTGTACGGGCCGAACTTGAAGCCGTTGCCCGTGCCGCGCGCGTGGTCGAAATTCTCCACCGTGTCGTCCAACCCGCCGGTCGCGCGCACGAGCGGCACAGTGCCGTAGCGCATGCTGTACATCTGATTCAGTCCGCACGGCTCGTACAGGGAGGGCATCAAAAAGATGTCCGCGCCCGCCTCGATCCGGTGCGAAAGCGGCTCGTTGTAGCCCTTATAAATCCCGACCCTGTGCGGGGCCGCGTCGTGCATCGCCTGCAAAAAATCCTCGTACTCCCGCGCTCCCGAACCGAGCGCGACGAAGAAAGCGCCGCTCTCAATCATCGCGCGGCCCGCCTGCTGGATGAGGTCGAAGCCCTTCTGCGCCACGAGACGCGAGATCGAAGCGACGATGGGCCGGTCGGGTTCTTCCGGCAGCCCGAAGCGCCGCAGCAGGTCGAGTTTGCATTCGCGCTTGCCCGCGAGGTCTGCCGAATCGTAGTGAGCCGCGAGATGTTTGTCGGTCGCCGGATTCCAGACTTCGTAATCAACGCCGTTCGTGATGCCGACGAGCCGTTCGCGCCGCATGCGCAAAAGCCAGTCGAGGCCGTAGCCGTTTTCGTGCGACTGAATCTCTTCGGCATAGCGACGGCTGACGGTCGAGATCGCATCGCACGTCAGCAATCCGGCCTTCAACGCGGAAGCCGCGCCGTCCTGCATAAAAGCGTTGCTTTCGTCGCCCTGCCGGAAACCGAGTCGCCACAAATCCTGCGGGTCGAACGCGCCCTGATAAGCCAGATTGTGTATCGAGAAGAGCGAGCGCGTGCGCGCCAGAAATCCGCCATAGTCGCGCCCCGCCCGCAGCCAGACGGAGGCGAATCCGCACGGCCAGTCGTTTAAATGCAACACGTCGGGCGGCGTGCCGAGTCTGCCGAGCAGGGTCAGCGCGGCGCGCGAGAAGAAAGCGAATCGCTCGTGATCGTCGCGCGCACCGTAAACCGCGTCGCGCGCGAAATATTCGGGAGCGTCAATCAAAAATGTCGGTGTGCCTCCCGCTTCGCTCAGCCAGACCCTCGCGCGGCGCATCCCTCCAAGCCATTCCACGTACAAATTGTCAAAGAGCAGTTCCTTGATGAGAGCGTGGTCGGTCTGCGGGTACAGAGGGGTGATTAGCCCCACGTCCACCTCGCCCGTCGCCTGCAACGCCTTCGGGAGCGCGCCCGCGACATCACCCAGTCCTCCGGTTTTGGAGAAAGGCACCGCTTCGGACGAAAATATCACAACGCGCAGCAAGCTTTTTTCGACACCGCGCCCCGCAAGGAGACACAATCGGACAGACTTAAGTGCTAAATCTTGGAAGCCATACTATGCGGAAGGGGGCTACTTTTTGTCAAGAAAGGCATCCGGTAAATGGTGAATAGTAAATGGTAAATGGAAAAGAAGTTGTTCGCTCCTAACCATTTACCATTTACCGTTGACCATTCACTAGGTTTGCATCGAGGCGAGGAAGTCGGCGTTTGTCTTGGTCTTGCCGAGGCGTTCGAGGACGACCTCCATCTGCTCGACGGGCGAGAGCGGGTTGAGGACGCGACGCATCACCCAGATGCGTGCGAGGTCTTCCTTCGAGATGAGCAGTTCCTCTTTACGCGTGCCCGAACGCTGGAGGTCTATGGCGGGGAAGAGGCGTTTGTCCGAGAGCCTGCGGTCAAGGTGAATTTCCGAGTTGCCCGTTCCCTTGAACTCTTCAAAAATCACATCGTCCATGCGCGAGCCGGTGTCAATCAGGGCCGTCGCGATGATCGTCAGAGAGCCGCCCTCTTCGATATTGCGCGCCGCGCCGAAGAAACGTTTGGGACGCTGGAGCGCGTTGGCGTCAATACCGCCGGAGAGGATTTTGCCCGACGGCGGCACGACCGCGTTGTGCGCGCGCGCAAGACGCGTCAGAGAGTCGAGCAGGATGACCACGTCGCGCTTGTGTTCGACGAGGCGCTTGGCCTTTTCGATAACCATGTCAGCAACCTGCACGTGGCGCGTCGGTGGTTCGTCGAAGGTCGAAGAGATAACTTCGCCGTTGACGCTGCGCTGCATGTCCGTGACCTCTTCCGGGCGCTCGTCAATGAGCAGCACGATGAGCGTCACTTCCGGGTGGTTCTGCGTTACCGAGTTGGCGATGGTCTGGAGAAGCATCGTCTTGCCGGTACGCGGCGGCGCGACGATGAGTCCGCGCTGGCCCTTGCCGAGCGGCGTGACGAGGTCAATGACCCGCGCCGAGAGGTTGTCGGCGGAGGCGATGACCTCCATCCTGAGCATCTCGTCAGGGTAGAGCGGCGTCAGGTTGTCGAAGAAAACCTTATCGCGCGACTCGCCGGGAGCCTCGAAGTTGATGGCCTCGACCTTGATCAGCGCGAAGTATCGCTCGCCCTCTTTCGGCGGGCGAATCTGGCCGGAGACGGTGTCGCCGGTGCGCAAATCGAATTTGCGTATCTGCGAGGGGCTGACGTAGATGTCGTCTGGGCCGGGCAGATAGTTGTATTCCGGCGCGCGCAGGAAACCGAATCCGTCGGGGAGCGTTTCAAGAACGCCCTCCGAAAAGATCAGGCCGCTTTTTTCCGTCTGCGCGGCGAGAATTTTGAAGACGAGTTCCTGCTTGCGCATGCCCGTCGCGCCGGGCACGTCGAGGTCTTTCGCGACCTGCGTCAGCTTGGAGATGGACATCTCCTTAAGCGTGGCGAGATTGAGGTCTCCCCCGTCGCGGCGCTCATCAGCCCGCGACATCTCGATCTCCGAGTCGGTGTCGTTCTCTTCCTCGATCTCAGGTAATGCTTCGGCGGTGGCGGTTGCCGTCTTACCGTTGCCGTCGCCCGCGCCGTTATTTTTATCTCTGGTGGTGCGTGTTCTCGTGATGCGTTGTGACATGTTCGTTCTTCCTACGTGGCGTTCTCACACTCGAACGCCGTCTCCTTCAACCGGGACGCTCGCGCCGACTCTTTCGGAAAATAGCTGCGCCATGATCCCGCGCGATTAAAATTAAAGTGTTGCCTATTTTATGTCGGGGATGATGCTTCTTGGTGCGTTCCCACAAATGGGTCGCTGGCGGAGCACTTGCCCGGCGGTTTGGCTTGCGCGTGGTGGCCGCGTAAGCCATTTATCAGGACGGATTCGTCCGGCCAGTTCCTCTCTCAAATGTTTGCGGGGATGTTCCGGGCACCGCTTGGATGCCGCAGACGCCCGCGTGGGTAGCCTCGCCCTCGCCTATCGTTTTCAAGAGGGGGATTGTGAGGCGGTCACAGCTTCTTCGATTGACCGCCAGACGCGCTCGCGACCACGTCCCGTGACGGCTGAGTAGGCTACGACTTCGCAGTCTGTCTGACCGTCCAGCCCACACAGAATTTTGCCGGCGCGTGCGAGGTTTCTGCCTAGCTCGTTCTGCGAGAGCTTGTCGGACTTCGTGGCGACCGTCAGGAAAGGCTTTGCATTAGCCAAAAGCCATTCCCTGAGTTGTAAGTCCAATGTTGTGGGTTCGTGACGCGAATCTACGATGTGAATTGATAGCACAAGCGACTCTCGCTTGGCAAGGTAGTTCGAGACGAATGCGCCCCACGACTCGCGCACCTCTCGCGGCACGCGCGCGTAGCCGTAACCGGGGAGGTCTACGAAATAGAACCGCCGGTTGATGGCAAAGAAGTTCAAGGCCTGCGTCCGCCCCGGCGTCGAGGAGGTGCGCGCCAGTCCTTTGACGCCGAGCAGGGAATTGATGAGGCTCGACTTGCCGACGTTCGAGCGTCCCATGAAGGCCACCTCCGGCAGGCGGTCGCGCGTCCACTGCGACTCCTCGAAGGCGCTCTTGATGAATTCCGTGCTCGTGACTTTCATACAACAGTAACTTGTAACGAGTTGCAGGTTGACGGGCAAGAAGCTGTTAACTCGTCGCCCGTCATCTGCCTGCGACTCGTCGCTGCTTTAAGCGTTGGCCGCGTCCGTGTGCGTCTGTCCGGCTTCGGCTTCGGCGCGCGCGGCGACCATCTTTCGCGCCATCTCGCGCATTTGGACGAGGCGTGCTTCGGCGTCCGGGCTGCTCATCACGACTTGCTCCAGATGCTTGAGATAGTTCGCCTGTCCCATCGAGCGCATCTCTTCGATGAAGGGCTGAACTTTGGCGAAGACGAAGGTCTGTTCCTGATTGGCGTCCGCGAACATCGCCGCGTCAATCGCGCCGTGGTTGACGAAGGAGCAGGCCATCTCCCAGTAAGACACGACCATCCTGTAATAGGCGCTCTGGGGGCCGCGCGCCGTCGCCATGATGTCCTCGACGCTGTCGGGGTTGAAGGTGAAATACCAGTCGCGCGCCTTCCTCATCGTTTCCTCGCGGCGGAGGTCATAGAGCTTGAGGATTAACTCCGCGCTCTTCTCTTTATCGGCCATCTGAATATTCTCCTTGAATGTTGGTGTCGGTAATGATTGCGTCTGGACAGACACGACTAGCGCGGGCTTCCTTCGGAAGTTTAAACGGAGACCGCCGGCCAGACGAAATTCAATAAACGAGGGATTGATAAAAGGTGACGGAGGGCGCAACCCGTTTCACGCTGACGAGCGTGGACGACGGTGCGCCCTCCGGCGAAAAGTCGGTCACTCGGCCATCGTCGGCGAGCCGGCGGAGGGTTGGTCGGTTGTCCAGACGGGCGGTTGCTGTGTTCCTGCGTCGGTCGCGCCGGCGTCGGTCGGGCAGGCGTCTTCGAGCGCCAGCGAGATGACTTCGTCAATCGTCTCGACAAGCTGAATCTCCATCGCCGCGCGCACCTCTTCCGGCAAATCCTGAAGGTCTTTCTCGTTCTCCTTCGGAATGATGACGGTCGTGATGCCGACGCGGTGCGCCGCCAGCAGTTTCTCCTTGACGCCTCCGACGGGAAGCACCTTGCCGCGCAGGGTGATCTCGCCCGTCATCGCCACTTCGCGGCGGACGGGAACGCGCATCAGCGCCGACGCCATCGCCGTCGCCAGCGTGACGCCCGCCGAAGGGCCGTCCTTCGGAATCGCGCCTTCGGGGATGTGGACGTGCAAATCGCGTTTGCGGATGAATTCGAGATTCATGCCCAAACGTTCGGCCCGCGCCTTGATACAGGTGAGCGCGGCCTGCGCCGATTCCTGCATCACCTCGCCGAGTTTGCCCGTCAGTCTGACGCCGCCGCGACCGTTGGTGAGCGTCGCTTCGATCTGCAACACCTCGCCGCCGACTTCCGTCCACGCCAGACCCATCGCCAGCCCGATCTCGCTGTCGGCAGCCATCGTCTGCTGGCGAAACTTCATCGGCCCAAGCATCTCGCGCGCAGTCGCGGCGTCAACGACGATTTTAAAGACTTCGTCGCCGGTTTTCGTCACGAGTTTGCGCGCGACCTTGCGGCAGCACGAACCGATCTCGCGTTCGAGGTTGCGCACACCCGCCTCGCGCGTGTAGTGGCGAATGATTTCAAGTAAGCCGTCGTCTGTGAACTCGACCTGCTCGGCCTTGAGTCCGCTGCCCTCGGCCTGTTTGGCGACGAGATGCCCTTTGGCGATCTCAAGCTTTTCACGCTCGGTGTAGCCCGTCAGGCGCAGTATCTCAAGACGGTCTTGCAGCGGCGGCGGAATCGTGTGCAGCACGTTCGCCGTCGCGATGAAGAAGACTTTGGAGAGGTCGTACTCCACGTCGAGGTAGTGATCCTGAAACGTGTTGTTCTGCTCCGGGTCTAAAACTTCAAGGAGCGCCGCCGACGGGTCGCCGCGAAAATCAGCGCCGAGCTTGTCAACTTCGTCGAGCAGGATAAGCGGGTTCGTCGTCCCGGCCTTCTTCATCATCTGAATAATCTGGCCGGGAAGCGCGCCGATGTATGTGCGCCGGTGGCCGCGAACCTCCGCCTCGTCGCGCACGCCGCCCAGAGAGAGGCGCACGAACTTTCTGCCCGTCGCACGCGCGATGGACTTGCCCAGAGAAGTCTTGCCGACTCCGGGCGGGCCGACGAAGCAGAGAATCGAGCCTTTCGGATTCTTGACGAGTTGCCGGACGGCGAGATGTTCGAGGATGCGCTCCTTGATCTTCTCCAGCCCGTAGTGGTCGTCGTTCAAAACCTCTTCAGCTTTGGTGATGTCGCGAATCTCTTTCGACTTCTGTTTCCACGGCACGCTGAGGAGCCAGTCAATGTAGGTGCGCGAGACCGTGCCTTCGGCGGACATCGGCGGCATCGCTTCCAGACGGTGGAGTTCCTGCAAGGCTTTCTCCTTCGCCTCTTCGGTCATCCCGGCCTCTTCGATGCGCTTGCGCAAATCTTCCATCTCGGCCTTTTCGTCCTTGCGACCGAGTTCCTTATGAATCGCCTTGATCTGCTCGTTGAGGTAATACTCCTTCTGCGCCTTCTCCATCTGTCGCTTGACGCGCGCCTGTATGGTGCGATCAAGCTGGCGCTTATCAACTTCGCCTTCGAGAATTTCGGCGAGCCGTTGCAGGCGTCCGTGCGCGGAGAAGATTTCGAGCAACCCCTGCTTGTCTTCAACGGAGATACGCAGTTGCGACGCGAGCGCATCGGCGAGATGCGAGGGGTCTGGGTTACGCAGGGCGGTTTGTAGAGCGTCGGGTTGAGCGTCGGGCGCGAGGCGCAGATGCTGCTCGATGAGTTGGTTGATCTTCTGCACCAGCGCCTCGATGCGCGGCCCAGACTCGGCGGCTGTGGGAGCGCGGCGGACAAAGGCCGTGAAAGCGCCGTTGTCGTTCTCGATGCGAATCATCGTCGCACGCTCGCGGCCCTCGACGACCACTTTGGTCTGCCCGTTCTCCTGCCGCTGGGCCTGAAGAATGCGCGCGATTGTGCCGACGGTGTAAATCTGTTCGGGCGTCGGCTCGTCAATCGAAGCGTCGTGCTGCGTCGCGAGAAAGATGGTGCGGTCAGCCGTGAGCGCTTCTTCGAGCGCACGCACCGAACCGACGCGTCCGATCTTGAACGCCACTTTGGTGAACGGAAAAATGACAACGTCGCGAATGGGCACCATCGGCAGACGCGCGATGTCTGTAGGAGTGCGGTCAGAATATTCTTCCATAATTAAAAACTATCTCATCCGGCCAGACTGCAAATGAGGCAAAGGGCGAGCCTCGCAATTCACGCTCGCCCCGCTTCTTGAACGATCTTGATTTTAGACTATTTCGCTCCGGCACGCTACCGCGAAGGAATGTGGGCTAAAGGATGAGGTATGAACCAGAGAACGTGACGTGAAGTTAAACCGGAAGAAAGACACCGAGCAGGAAATTCTTGCTCGTCCCGCGTCTCTCAACGCTCATCCTTTAGGCTGCTTCGTCAATGCCCGTGAGTTCTTCGCCGGGGATGGCGCGGCGTCGCTCGACCATCTCGCGCGTGATAACGAACTCCTTGATGCGTTTCTGTGAGGGGAGCGTGTACATGGCGTCGAGCAGCAACTCTTCCATGATCATCATCAAGCCGCGCGCGCCGACCTTGCGCTCGACCGCCTGCTTGGCGATGGCGCGCAGGGCGTCGTCCGAGAATCGAAGCTTGACGTTGTCGTAGTCGAATTTTTTCTGGTACTGCTTGATGAGCGCGTTCTTCGGCTCGGTCAGGATACGCATGAGCGCGGCTTCGTCGAGTTCGTGCAACGCGCCGGTGACGGGAAGCCGCCCGACGAACTCAGGGATCAATCCGAACTTGACGAGGTCTTCCGGCTGCGCCTGCGCGAGGGCCTCGGAGTAGCGATTCGCGCCGCCCTTGATGTCGGCCTGAAAGCCCATGGACTTGTTGCGCATACGGCGCTCGACCACCTTCTCCAGCCCGACGAACGCGCCGCCGCAGATGAAGAGAATGTTCGTCGTGTCAACGGGGAAGAACTCTTGATGCGGGTGCTTGCGTCCGCCCTGCGGCGGGACGTTGGCGACCGTGCCTTCGAGAATCTTGAGGAGAGCCTGCTGGACGCCCTCGCCCGACACGTCGCGCGTGATCGAGGGGTTCTCGTCCTTGCGGCAAATCTTGTCCACCTCGTCAATGTAGATGATGCCCTGCTGCGCGCGCTCCACGTCGCCGTTGGCGGCCTGCAATAATTTCAGGATGATGTTTTCGACATCCTCGCCGACGTAGCCCGCTTCCGTCAGCGTCGTCGCGTCAACGATGGTGAAGGGAACACTCAACATGCGCGCCAGCGTCTGCGCGAGCAAAGTCTTGCCCGTGCCGGTCGGGCCGATGAGCAGGATGTTGGATTTCTGTATCTCGACTTCTGAGCGGCGGCGCGTCAACTCGATGCGCTTGTAGTGCTGATAGACGGCGACGGCGAGGCGCTTCTTCGTCTCTTCCTGACCGATGACATACTCGTCGAGAAAGTTTTTAATCTCAGCCGGTTTCGGAAGCGGCGGGCGCGTGGCGACGGCCTCGGCCTGCTGGTCGTCGGTGATGATCTCGTTGCAGATGTCTATGCACTCGTTGCAAATGTAGACGGTGGGGCCGGCAATGAGCTTCTTCACTTCGTTCTGCGATTTGCCGCAGAACGAACAGCGCAGCGTATCATCGGTTCGACGTACCATATATGCTTTGAGGGAGACTCCGTCGTTTGCTCGTTTGAAAGATTCTCACGGGTCTGCGGCGTTTCGCGACCCGCACGGTTTCTACAATCAACTATGGGTAGATGTCAATTGCGCTCGAAGTGGATGAGAGCGTCGGGGTCGTCCGGTCGCTCAATGTCCGGCGACCCCGAAAGCTAATGTATCACAGAACGAGTGAGGCTGAGCAAAACTGTTCGCACGCTGAGGGCGTGAGGTTTAGGTGCGGTGCGTAATCACTTCGTCAATCAGGCCATACTCTTTGGCCTGCTGCGCCGACATGATGCGGTCGCGTTCCACGTCGCGCTCAATCGTATCGAAGGGCTGTCCCGTATGCTTCGAGAGGATGCTCGATGTCAACTCACGCATGCGGATAATCTCTTCGGCCTGAATCTTGATGTCGCTCGCCTGCCCGCCGATGCCACCGGCGATGGACGGCTGGTGAATCAGGATGCGAGAGTTCGGCAACGCGAAACGTTTGCCCTTCGCGCCCGCCGTTAAGAGCAGCGCGCCCATCGAGGCGCACTGGCCCAGAGAGATCGTCACCACTTCGGGGCGGATGAACTGCATCGTGTCGTAGATCGCCATCCCCGCCGTGATCGAGCCGCCGGGCGAATTGATGTAAAGGTTAATATCTTTTTCCGGGTCTTCGGCTTCGAGAAAGAGAAGCTGCGCGATAATCAGGTTGGCGACCGTGTCGTCAATCGGAGTGCCGAGGAAGACGATGTTGTCGCGCAGCAGGCGCGAGTAAACATCTGAGTAGCGTTCGCCGCGCGGCGTCTGCTCATAAACGGTCGGGTTCGGGATGTACTGTTCGTTACGCATCAACTGCTCCATCATGCCGGGCATGCGAATCATAAAAACTCTCCAAAGAATCTCCGGCCCGAATCTTCAGGCCGTCGGAAAACTTGAGACCGCCTGCGGCTCAAAACACGAAGTGGAGACCTGAAACTTCAAAAACGCATTTGAAATTTCAAGTCCCCACGGTGTCATTACTGTCCTCAAACTTCTGTTGAAAGAGACCGGCCCGTTAAGGGGTCAGCCTTATTCCTGACCGGGCTGCGTCTCGCTCCCCGTGCTCTCAGTCGTGGCGGTGACGGCGGCGCTCTTTTCCGTGACTACGACTTCGGCCTCCGGGACGGCTTCTTCCGGCGACACTTCCTCGCGCCATTCTTCGTCGCTGACCTTCGCATTTTCAACTAAGAGGTCGAGCGCCTTACGGTTGCGCAACCTGTCGGCGATGCTACGTTCGCCCCCCTGCTTTGTCAAGGCAGCCCGCACCGCTTCAACTGTCTGTCGCGAAGCCGCCGCGAGGGAGTTGATTTCGGCCTCGATCTCGTCGTCCGAGACCTCGATACCCTCCTCGTCGGCGATGCGTTCGAGCAGCAGCGAACCGCGCAAATCCTCTTCGGCGCGCACGCGCACCATCTCGCGCGTTCCCTCCCAATTCATCTCAGGATTGCGCGGGTCCATGCCTCGCTGAATCATGTCGCGAACCGCGGACTGGAGCATCTGGTTCGACTGATACTCCACGAGCGTGGCGGGCACTTCAAACTGATGCGTCTCGATCAACTTGCCGAGCAACTCGTCGCGCACGCCGCGCTCGGATTCGTGCCGCGCGTGTTCGGATAAATTGTGCTGGACGCGTGCGCGCAAACTCTCGACCGAATCAATCTCTTCCTCGCCCAGACTCTTCACCCACTCGTCGTCAACTTCGGGCAATTCCTTACGACGCACCGCCGTCACCGTCGCCGTGTATTCGATGGTTTTTCCGGCCAGCGCCTTGGCGTTGAAGTCCGCCGGGTAGGCGACGGTGAAAGTCTTCGCTTCGTCGGGGCGCAGGCCCGTCAGATTGTCCGTGAACTCTTGCAGCACGCCCTCGCCGCCGATGACCACGTCCACCGCTTCGGCGTTGATGTCTTCGTCGTCGGGCGGCTCAATGTAGCGGCCCTGAAAGTCAACGGTGACGGTATCGCCCGCCTCCGCGCCGCGGTCTTCGATGGGTTGCAGAGAGGCCGAGGCTTCACGCAAATCTTCGATCATGCGCTCGACCGTTTCATCAGTGACGGGGCGCACGCGACGCGCGGCGGAAAGACCTTTGTACTCGCCGAGCGTCACTTCGGGCATCACCTCGACGTGCGCGTGGAGCGAGATCGGCTCTTTCCCCACGGAGTTGAGACCTTCATTGTCGAGATGCACGTCCGGGTCGCCGATGACTTGCAGGTTATTCTCCGTGATGGCCTGATTGATCGCTTCGGGGATGAGTTTCTGCAAGACCTCGCTGCGAATCTCTTTCTTAAATCTCGTGCGCACGACGGTGCGCGGCGCGTGGCCCTTGCGAAAACCCGGCACGCTCGCGTGCTGCGCGTACTGGTCGCTCACGCGGTCGTATTCGGCGAGCACGTCCTCAGCCGGGATTTCAATCTTGATCTCCTTGCGTGTCGGAGAAGCGTCAACAATTTCCGTCTTCATAAACATCAAGCCCGCCCGCTCGCCTCAACATCGGGCAGCGTGGCAGACGGGCATCCTTCCTTCGTGAAAATTACGCGACAAAATAACTGAGCGTTACTCAAACCTTAATGCGAAAGGGGGGACTCGAACCCCCACACCTTTCGGTACCAGAGCCTAAATCTGGCGCGTCTGCCAATTCCGCCACTTTCGCTAACTCTAAAGGTTGCGACTTAGTTTACGATTAGCGCCCTTACCCGCATGATTATCAGTTAACGCATGACAATTAGGACAAAGTAAGAGCAAGTTGGGAAGGCGATTGTCAAACCGATCACCGTTCTGATGATGTAGCTCAATGGGAATCGGTTCGCCTAACCACTCTTTAAGACCACACCTCTCACAACATCTCTGCTTTAACCCGTCTTCTAATAATTTGAGCTTCAACTTATGACTGCTGATGAAACTGCCTTGATGCAAGTACTCACGCGCATTTTTACGACTTGGGCAGGGCTTGTAGCCTTTAGCGCCCATGTTACCTTCATAACTCAAACCCATTTTAGATAGATAACCTTCAAGTGTAAGGGGTTTGCACTGTAGTTCTCGACAGATGAAAGCTTTGGGACGACGCTTTGCAATCCAACGCTCAATCTCAGTTTGGCGCTCAAGAATATCTTTTCTCATAACTTGATCCGGCAACCCCGGCAACATGGCGTCAAATGAGTTGCACAAAAAGTTGTTTGATGTTGAGTGTGCTCTGGACACGCGAGATTAATGGATTGAAACACGATTGTCTAGCGGGGTCGTTTTGCCGGCGGGTGGCCGTTCGCGCTCAGTTCGCGCCGATAATTTCGCGCCCGCCCGACGGCTCGAAGGCCGTTGAGCGGATGCGCCCGCCGAGTCTGTGGAGCGGCCAGATGTCAACCTTCAATGCTTCGGCGTAGTGGAGCAGCGGAGCGCCCGCCGGAGTCGGGAGGTCGAGGGCTTCGATCATCGTGGAGTGATGAGAGGTCAGCGCGGCGCGTCGCAGCGGCCACGGGTCGTGGAAGATGCGGCAACGGAAAAGCTCGTCGCGGCGCGCGGCATAAAGACAGTAGCGCTCCGTGAGAAAAAAATCGAGCGAGTCGGGGCGTGACGGCTCAAGCGTGTCGCCGACCGTCCACGCGGCGTCAAATTCGGCGGGCGGCGAGTCGCGGTGCGTGCGAAGGGAACTGTAGCGAATCGTCGTGCCCTCCTGTCGGAGGCTCATGCGCGCGTTGTAGTAGGGGAGCATGAAAAATTTGCGCGCGCCCCAGACGGCGAGGGCGTTCTCGGCGTCGAGCGAAAAGAACCACACGCCGGGCACGCCGTCGAAGTGGACGTAGGTGCGGACGTTCAATTCGTGGAAGGCGCTCAACCCCGGCACGGCGGGCAGCAAACTCTGGCGCACGCCCCACATCGTAAACGGCACAACGCCGAGGTAGGCGCGCCCGTCGAAGATGTCGAGGTTAAGCGCGGGCGGCAGGAGCGGGCGCAGGAGTTCCGGCTCGACGGCCCAGTGCATGAAGAGAAGTTTTCCCCACCACTGCCGCATGATGGGCAGCCCGCGCGGGCGTTTGCGGATGGAGAGGCGGTCAACGTACATTCTCGGAGAGTCGGGCGAAGCGGGCACACACTTTCGGTCGCGGCGAGGCAGCGGCGTTCGAGAGTGCGGTTGTTGACATCTCGTCTGAGGGCATCAAATAATGCGACGCCCGAAGGGTTTCTTTAACGCGTCGCACGAGCGTTGCGTGCGAGGCAGGAGCGGAAGCGGTTTGCGACTGCGAGCGGTCGGCCCAAGTCTCACGCGACGGCGACGGAGTTGTCAATTACTTTTCATCAATTGCCGAAAACAAAATGAAATTTTCCGTCGTCTTGATGCTCCTGCTCGCGCTCGGACTGTGCGCGCCGGAAGCTCAGGTTAAAAAGGGCGAAACGCGTGCGCCCGCCCCCGGCGTGCGTTCCGCCGTCAAGAACAACGCGGAGAAGAAGACCGTCATCTGCATAGACCCCGGCCACCCTTCGGAGGTGGCGAGCGGCAAAAACGCGCAGAACGGGACGAACGAGACGCACGTGGCGTGGGCCGTCGCCCTCAGGCTGCGGGAATTTCTTGAGGCGGAAGGTTACGCCGTGGTGTTGACGAAATCGTCCGAGGACGAGTTGGTGCGCAACCATGATCGCGCCCTCGTCGCCAACCACGCCGGAGCGGCGTTGATGGTGCGCCTGCACTGCGACGCGAGCATCGAGCAGGGCTTCGCCGTCTACTATCCAGACCGCCGTGGCCGCACCAAGGACGGCGCGACGGGGCCGTCGGCGGAAGTGATCGAGGCGAGCGGGCGTGCGG
>JBAVPI010000674.1:0-2663 GCA_049692915.1 Pyrinomonadaceae bacterium | reverse complement strand
GTCGAGGCCGCGCGCAAGGCTCTGGCGTTGGCCGCGGCGGACGAACCGGAGCGAGCCGTGAATGCGATGCTCCTGCTCTCGTCGGCGCAGGAACGCGCGGGCGACCTGAAAGGCTCGGAAGACACGTTGCGGGGAGTGCTCGCCAAAGACCCGGACAACGTGTCTGCGCTCAACAATCTGGGCTATTTTTTGGCGGAAAGAAACGAGCGGCTTCCCGAAGCTTTGGCGATGATCCAAAAAGCTGTCCGCGCCGAGCCGTCGAACTCGTCTTATCTCGACAGCCTCGGCTGGGTCTATTTCAAACTCGGTCAATTGCCGGAAGCCGAACGTTATTTAAGCGATGCCGCGCGGCGCAATCCCGCCTCGGCGGCGATTCAGGAGCACTTGGGCGATCTGATGCAACGCCTCGGCAAGGCCGAACAAGCGCGTGTCGCATGGCAAAAGGCCCTGACTCTCTCAACCGAGACCCTCAGTATCAATCGAATCAAGTCGAAGTTAAACGGCAAGCGTAAATAGCTCTTGCCGTCATGTTCCAACCGCAGTAAAGTGTCCGAGCCTTCACGCGTGCCGCAATAAAGCGATATTTTTTTGAGAGTAAGCCCCCGAATGTCGCCTGAGTTGCAACACGTCGTCCAACTCTAAACTGCACAATAGTTAAGCTTATAGGATTTGCAGGTCGATTTTGAAACTTAAACCGGCCAAATAGAAAAACTATCATTGACCGCAGACAAACTGCGTTATACAATTGCCAACGGATAGACCGAGCGCCCCAAAACGGTCTTAATCTTCCGATAGCCTCCCGGTTTGCGATTTAAGTTTTTACAGGGAGTTCCCCCGAATGAGCTTTTTAAGGACGTTCCCCCGAAGTTTGCGCACCGTTTTTGTGCTCGCCATGGGAATCTGGTTTTCGAGTGTCGCAGTGTTCGCCACGGGCGGCGCGAAACCCGTCGCACGACCCGTCGCACGCCTGATTACAACCTCAACTTCACGTCAGGAAGTTCCGTTGAGCACGCGCGTGCGCCTGACGGCTCGCATCGTTCCGGCGTCAGCCGCCTACACGCCGGTCGCCGCCACGGCAATTTCAGTCGCGGCATCCGGCGACGAACGCCGCGCCTTCGATCTGATTAATGCCGAACGGCGTGAGCGGGGTCTGAGGCCGCTGATCTTTGACGGTCAATTGACGCACATGGCCCGATACCATTCGGAGAACATGGCCGGGGCAGGCAGTCTCAATCACACGGATTCGGACGGACGAGACCTGACGGGGCGCGCACAGTTGCTCGGCGTTCGCGGTTGGCAGGCGATGGGCGAAAACATCGCGTATAATCAAGGCTACTCCGATCCGGTTTCGTTCGTCGTCGAGCGTTGGATGCATTCGGATAAGCATCGCGAGAACATCCTGAACGGCGAGTTCACGCATGGCGGAGTCGGCATCTCGACGACTTCGGACGGGCGGGTCTTTTTCACGCAGGTTTTCATGACGCGCTGAGGCCGCCCGCATAACGGGTCAAGAACTTGAAGCGGCTGGCGCTCAGCAATATGTAGAGAGGCCAGCCGCTTTACTCGTGTCACAGACAAAGTTCACGCTTCCCGCTTTCGCCAAGATTAATCTCACGCTCCGCGTGCTTGGACGCCGCGCCGACCATTATCACGAAATCCAAACCGTCTTCCAGACCATCTCGCTTCACGACAGTTTGACGTTCGAGCCGTTAACGGACGAACGCTTTGAACTCACCTGCTCCGACCTTGAGATTCCCACGGACGAAAGCAATCTCGTACGGCGCGCGGCGACCGCCTTGCGAGAGCGTTTCAGAGTATGTCGGGGCGCGCGCGTCGAACTCTGTAAGAGAATCCCTGCGGGCGGCGGTCTCGGCGGCGGGTCGTCGGACGCGGCTGTGGCTTTGCTCGGACTCACGCGTTTGTGGAAGATCAGGGCGAGCAAATCCGAGTTGGCCGACATCGGCGCGGGGCTTGGCGCTGACGTGCCGTATTTTTTCACAGGGGGAACGGCGCTCGGAACCGGCACGGGAACAATCGTCACGCCCCTCGAAGATGCGCTGCGGCGGCATCTGGTTGTCATCGCTCCGCGCGTCAAAGTCTCGACCGCAGACGCCTATGAAGCTCTCAAGTCCCCTGCCTTGACAAAGGCGGATAGCCCCGTTATGCTGCCTATTTCGCGCACGGAGCCTGAATTTTCGGGTTCTTTACATGAGGTGGTGCACAACGATTTCGAGCGTGTGATTTTTGAACTCTACCCGGAAATCGAAAGCGCATCCGAGGCGTTGCTGCGATTGGGTGCAAGGCGCGCGATGCTGTCGGGCAGCGGTTCGAGCGTGTTCGGAATCTTCGATGACTTCGTTGAAGCCGAGAAGGCGCGAGACGCGCTCGCGAGTGAAATTGATTGGCGAGTGTTCGCCTGCTCCACGTTGACGCGGGCAGAATATTTTAAGGAACTTGGCGGGTTGGCGGAATTGTTATGAGTCGCCGTCGAGCGTGAAACGAGATTGGGGCGTCGCCAAGTGGTAAGGCACCGGTCTTTGGAACCGGCATTCGTAGGTTCGAATCCTCCCGCCCCAGCCATCACAGCAGTGAAAAGTGATGAGTGAAGAGTCAGGCGCTCGCAGTCTTTTCATTTATCACTTTTGACTTGCCGATAACTTATG
>JBAVPI010000673.1:0-7600 GCA_049692915.1 Pyrinomonadaceae bacterium | reverse complement strand
GCGTGCGAACAGCATCAGCGGCCCTTTCGTGGCCGGTGACGTGGGCGGCGAGGCACGTGCGAGCAGCGTCAGCGGCGACCTCCGGCTGGGACGTGTGAACGGCCCTCTGCACGTGTCCAGCCTGAGCGGGAGTCTGACGGCCACGCTCGTCCGGCTTGAGAAGGATGGCATAGACATCAAGAGCGTCAGCGGCTCAATCGAGATACGGTTCAGCGGCGAGGTCAACGCCGACTTCAAGGCCGACAACATCAGTGGACGTGTTCATCTCGACATGCCGAACGTCGTCGTGCAGGGCAAGTTGGAGTCGCCCACCGTCCGCGCCCGCATCGGGGCCGGCGGCGCGCTCATCACGATCTCCGATGTCTCCGGCGACATCCGGCTGGCGCGCGCCTGAACGCGTCACAAGGAGCGCGCGCAAAGGAGTCCGAAGATGAAAGACCGGGCGCTGGACTGTGTCGTCATAGGGTATAACGAAATCCCGTTCGAGCGTTATGAGAGCTTCCTGCGGGGCTACGGCGAAGAGACGGAAGCCTACCGCGATTTGCAGTTCAGCTTCGTGAAAGTCGGGGGCCGGAAGATGGACTACATGGGCCTCCTCAATCACACCGTCGCGCTCGCGAAGAATGGCGGCAACAGCCTGACGCCCGGCGAGACGTTCAAGTCGGGCGACATCCCGAACATGGCAGCCATCTACCTGACGAACTACCTGCGGAAGCGGGGCCACACGGCGAACTACATCAACCTCTTTCAATGCGAGAAGGAGAAGCTCGTCGAATACCTTGCCCAAGACCCCTTCTGCGTCGCCATCACGACGACCTTCTACGTGGTGAACCTGCCCGTCAACGAGATGGTCGAATTCATCAGAGAGCACAACCCGCGTGTGAAGATCGTCGTCGGCGGCCCGCTCGTCGCCAACCACACAAGGAACTGCCGGGGCGAAGAATTGAAGGTCGCGCTGTCGGACATGGGGGCCGACATCTACGTCATCGAAGGGCAGGGCGAGTTGACGCTCTCGCGCATCGTCGAGTGCCTCAAGAGCGGCGGCGACTTGAGCGGCGTCCCAAACATCGCCTATTTCGAGGAGGGTCAACTCCGGCGCACGCAGGCCATCGCCGAGAACAATTCGCTCGACGAGAACTTCATAGACTGGTCTGCCTTTCCCGACACGCACTTGGGCGTGACGCTCCAGACGCGGACGGCCCGCAGTTGCGCCTTCAAATGCTCCTTCTGCAACTATCCGGGCCGGGCCGGTGCTCTGACGCTCACCAGCCTTGAAGTCATCGAGAAGGAACTCGACCTCATGCTCGAACTCGGAAACGTGCGGAACGTCGTCTTCATAGACGACACCTTCAACGTCCCGTTCCCGCGCTTCAAGGACATCTGCCGTCTGATGATTAGGAAGAAGTATCCCTTCAACTGGTTCTCTTATTTCAGGTGCAGCAACTCGGACGAGGAGGCCATAGACCTGATGGCCGAGAGCGGGTGCAAAGGCGTCTTCCTCGGAATCGAGTCGGGTTCGCCGAGCATCCTCGTCAACATGAACAAGGCCGCGACCATCGAAAAGTATCGCCGTGGTATCGAGATGCTGCGCCGACGCGGCGTGATGACCTTCGGGTCTTTCATCATCGGCTTCCCCGGAGAGACGGAAGAGACCGTGGAGGAGACCATCAATTTCATTAAAGACGCGCAGCCCGACTATTACCGCGCGCAGATGTGGTACTCCGAGCCGGGGACGCCCATCCAGCACGAGCGCGAGAAATACAACATCAACGGCGAGGGCTTCGTGTGGAGTCATCACACAATGGACAGCCTCGAAGCGATGGATCACATAGACCGTTTGTTCCTGACCGTCGAAGGGTCTATCTGGCTGCCGCAGTGGTCGTTCGACTTCTGGACGATTCCTTACCTGATCGGGCGGGGAATCTCGTTCGACGGGTTCAAGTCGTTCATGGAAGGCGCGCAGGGGATGTTGAGTCTGGAGATCGCTTCCGTCCCGGAACGGCAAAAGGTTTCGATGCAGAAAGAATATCTGGCGAGGATGGTGAGCGCGGCGCAGAGTTGGTAGCCTCCGCGCTTCTGTTGATCACGCGGTTGGCCTCACAAAACTTCCATCATGTGCACGGCTTCGACCGCCGCAAAAATCGAGCGGGGTCGGAAACGTTGCGAACGGCATCTCCCCTTGTTGCGAACGGCATCTCTCCTTACGGCGTGGGAATGATGATTAACCTTCCCGATCTGAAGAAGTATTTTCCGCAGTCGCCCGTGGTGTCATTCGACGAGAGGAAGACGCGCGCGTTTGACGAACTCTGGGCAGCGGCTCTGGAGCGGGGACAGGGCAGCCTCGTCGAGTACCGCTGTGAATACCCTAAGTATGAGTTCCTCACATACCTCGTGGAGCGGAAAGGTCTCCTCCTGCACGGGTCGAACTTCCCTGACATCAAGGTGCTGATACCCATCAGGTTGACGAAGGACACCACGAGTTACGGAAACCACGACGCCGTTTACGCGTGTGCCGACGGCATCTGGCCGATTTTTTTCGCCATCGTCAATCGCAATTTGGAGAGGACTTCGTTTGTCAGTTCTTGCCGCCGCGTCGTGTGTGATGACGGGACGACGAAGAAGTTCTACTTCTTTTCCATCCATGACGGCGTGCCTGAGTCGCAGCGTTGGAGGCCCGGCATGGTTTACGTGCAGCCTCGTGAGAGCTTCAGGCAGCTTTCCGACGAGGCAGGCCGCCTCGTCGAAGAGTGGAAGAGCGCGGAGCCTGTGAACGCGTTGGCGAAGCTGCCCGTCAACGTGGATGACTTCCCGTTCCTCGGCAGCGTGCAGTCGCATAACGACGAATGGCTCGCGCTGGAGAGGAGGAGCGCCGAGATAGACACGAGAATCTACGACGCCTATGTCGGGCGCTACGCGCTCGCGCCCGGTTCGGCGATTGAAGTCACGAGAGCGGGAGACTGTCTCTTCCTCAACTTCCCCGGCTATCCGCCGGGCGTCATATGGCCTCTGTCGGAGACCAGCTTTCTCCTCCCGCCGTTGAATATCCGCGCCGGTTTCGTCGTCAACGGGCGGAGGCAAGCGACACAACTGGTACTCAAACTGGATGGACAGGGATTGATTGCGCCGAGGCTGGACTAATCATGTCGCCCCTCATCACATCAGGCACAGCACGGATCACTTAACCGGCGCGGGCTGAAAAAAACACTGCCGCCGCCCTGTCTCCGTGCGAGCGCTTACGCATTGCGGGGTCGAGCGTGCGCGCTCTTCACGTCAGTCACCTCACCGGCCCTCAAGACGACACGAAGTATTCAAATACTATGAACAACGTCGAAGCCATATACCCGCTCTCACCCTCGCAGCAGGGGATGCTCTTTCATAGCGTCTATAACCACGGGTCGGGCGAGTACATCGCGCAGTTCGTCTGCACCCTTTACGGGGAGTTGGATGTGCGTGCCTTCAGACGGGCGTGGGAGCGCGTGCTGCAACGCCACCCGGTTTTGCAGAGCGCCTTTGTCTGGGAGGGACAGGCCGAGGCTCTTCAAGTGGTCTGTCGTCAGGTGGAGTTGCCGTGGCAAGAGCAGGACTGGCGCGGCCTGTCACGGGGCGAGCAGGGGGAGCGGCTGGAGGCTTACATCAGCGAAGACCGCCGCCGCGGCTTCGATCTGGTCAAGCCGCCGCTGATGCGTTGCGCGCTCTTTCAGATTGATGACGCTTATCAATTCGTCTGGACTCAGCACCATCTGCTGATGGACGGATGGTCGAGGTCAATCGTCTTAAAAGAACTGCTCGACCTCTACGAAGCGTTCAGCCGCTCGCGGGAACCGGAGTTGCCCCTGCCCCGCGCCTACAAGCACTACATCGCATGGCTGAGACGGCAAGACCTCTCGAAGCCCGAAGCATTCTGGCGGCAAATGCTGGAGGGATTTTCCGCGCCGACACCGCTCCTGACCGTCGCCCCCGACAACGACGAAGGCGCAGGGACGGACAGTTCCGGCAAGCAGGAGTTGTACCTGTCGGCGGAAGCCACGGCGGGGCTGACCGCGCTCTCACGCCAGCACAAACTGACGCTCAATACGATTGTGCAGGGGGCGTGGTCGGTCTTGCTGAGCCGCTACAGCGGAGACTCGGACGTGCTTTTCGGCGCTACGGTGTCGGGCCGCCCGCCGGAACTGGAGGGGGCGGAGTTCATGGTCGGCGTGATGATAAACGTGCTGCCGGTGCGCGTGAAGTCTGAGGACGACGATCAGCTTGTGCCGTGGCTGAAGTGTCTTCAAAGCCAGCAGG
Source organism: Pyrinomonadaceae bacterium (assembly GCA_049692915.1). Taxonomy (GTDB): domain Bacteria; phylum Acidobacteriota; class Blastocatellia; order Pyrinomonadales; family Pyrinomonadaceae; genus JAIVJG01. The sequence continues at coordinate 3,316 of JBAVPI010000673.1, read as the reverse complement.
TGCAGATGCGTGAGCACGAGCACAGCCCGCTCGTACAGGTGCAGGGATGGAGCAACGTCCCGCACGGCGTCCCGATGTTCGAGAGCATCCTCACCTTTGAAAATTATCCGGTGGACGCGGCCTTGAAGGAGTGGAAGGGGAGCGTCGGCATCAAAGACGTGCGCATCCTCGACAAGACGAACTATCCGCTGATCGTTACGGCCACGCCCGGCGCGCTCTTCGCCCTCGCGCTCACATACGACCGCGGACGCTTCGACGACACGACGATGAGCCGGATGCTCGACCACCTGAGAGTCCTGCTGGAGGGCATGGCGGCCAATCCGTTGCGACGGCTCGGCGAGTTGCCGATGCTCACGCCGCAGGAGCGCGAGCGTCTGGTCGTCGAGGGTAACAAGGCTGTCGAAAGTAACAAGGCCGTCGAAGGTAACAGTGCAGAGGTGGCCTCCGCGGGCGGCTCGTGCCTGCACGAGTTGTTCGAGGAGCAGGCGAGGCGCAGGCCGGAAGCACCCGCGGCGGTCTGCGAAGGGATGAAGCTTAGCTATGGGGAGCTTAACCGGCAGGCCAACCGGATTGCGCATCACCTGCGAAGCCGCGGCGTGAAGCCGGGGGCGCTGGTAGGGCTTTGCGTCGAACGGTCGGCGGAGATGATCGTGGGGCTGCTCGGCATCCTCAAGGCGGGGGCCGCTTACCTCCCGCTCGACCCCGAATACCCCGTCGAGCGTCTGAGATTCATGCTTGAGGATTCGCGTGCGTCGGCGTTGCTGACGAACCGTTGGCAGAAGCAGAACCTCGGAGATCACGACTGCCGGACGATCTGTTTTGATGGAGACATCGGGACCATCGCCATTGAGTCGGAGGAGAACCCCGCCGGCAGTTCGTCTTCGTCAGACCTCGCCTACGTCATCTACACCTCCGGCTCGACGGGCAAGCCCAAAGGCGTGTTGGTCAGCCACGCCAACGTGACACGCCTGTTCACCGCGACGCGGCAGTGGTTCGACTTCTCCGAGCGTGACGTGTGGACGATGTTCCACTCCTACGCCTTCGACTTCTCGGTCTGGGAATTGTGGGGAGCGTTGCTCCACGGCGGGCGGCTGGTGGTCGTGCCCTACGCGACGAGCCGTTCGCCGGAAGACTTCTACAAGCTGCTGTGCGTGGAGGGAGTGACGGTGCTGAACCAGACGCCGTCGGCCTTCCGCCAACTGATGCGCGCGGAGGAGTCTTTGGGCGTGGACGGGCGGCTGGCCCTGCGAGCGGTAATCTTCGGCGGGGAGGCATTAGAGGTGCAGAGCCTGAGGCCGTGGGTGGAGCGTCACGGTGACGAGTGGCCGCGTCTGGTCAACATGTACGGCATCACGGAGACCACCGTTCACGTCACCTATCGCCCGATCACGCGGGCCGACGTTGTCGGCAAAGGCGGCAGCATGATCGGCACGCGGATACCCGACCTGAACCTTCACGTCTTAGACCGGAGGCTCGAACCCGTGCCAGTCCACATCGCAGGGGAGATGTTCGTCGGCGGTGCGGGCGTGGCGTGGGGCTACCTCAATAAGCCGGGGCTGACGGCTGAGCGCTTCGTCCCAGACCCCTTCAGCGAGCAGCCGGGAGCGCGGCTGTACAGGTCGGGCGACTTGGCGAGACGCAGGCCCGACGGCGACTTGGAGTATCTGGGCCGCAAGGATCATCAGGTGAAGATTCGCGGCTTCCGCATCGAGCCGGGTGAAATCGAGGCGACCCTGAAGCAGCACCCCGCCGTGCGCGACGCCGTCGTCCTGAGCGCCGGGGGCGTGTCGGGCGAGAGCCATCTCGTCGGGTACGTGGTGGCCGCCGCCGACTACGCGCTGACCATCAGCGAACTGCGCAGCGTCTTGAAGGAGAGCTTGCCGGAATACATGGTGCCCTCGGCCTTCGTGATGCTTGACGAGTTGCCGCTGACCCCGAACGGGAAGCTGGATCGTCAGGCGCTGCCCGCCTCCGACGGGAGCCGCCCCGAACTGGAATCACTGTACGTCGCGCCGCGCACCGAGTTGGAGCAGATGATAGTCAATCTGTGGCAGGAGATACTTCAGGTCGAGAAGGTGGGCGTCACCGACGACTTCTTCGAGTTGGGCGGTCACTCGCTGCTCGCCACGCGAATCATCAGCCGCCTGAACAAAGCCTTCCAGATAGAACTATCTGTCATGAGCATCTTCGGGAAACCCAACGCCGCGGCCCTCGCTGCCGCAGTCGAAGAGACTCTGCTCAGAGAGGTGGAGGAACTGTCGGAGACTTCCCCGGACGCGGTGCTTCTTGATCAAGAGATGTTGGAGCAACGTGACTACTGGGTCGAGAAACTTTCGGGCCGCCCCCCGCGCGTCGGCGTGCCGTTGGACTACCGGCGCGAGGGCCGCCGCGAGCCGGACAGGGAAGTGGTCGAAGCCTGTCTCGACCCGCAACTCTACGCGAAGCTGAAGGAGTTGACCGGCGACTCATCGCTCCTGCTCTACGCGGCGTTGCTCTGCGCGGTTAAGGTCTGTCTGGCGAGGTACGCGGGCGACGGCGACGTTGTTGTGGCGGGCAGCCCCGCGCTGAAAGACTTGGGCAGGGCCAATGCGTTGGCGATCTTGACTGAGGTGGACGCGCATGAGTCGTTCCGCGATCTGCTTGATAAGTTACGCCTGACGCTGCTGGACGCCTACGCCGGACAGGAGTATCCGTACGAGCGTCTGGCGACGGACTTGGGGCTGCGCGCATCGCCGTTCGACGTGGCGGTGGCGCTCGAAGGTTTTCACGGCGAGATGCCGCAGGTCGGCAACGGCATCACGATGCTCTTCCGGCCCGAAGGCGGGAAGTTGAAGGCGGCGGTAGAGTACGACCGTGAGGCGTATCGGCGGGACAGCATCGAGACGCTGTGGAGGCAGTTCGAGCGCGTCCTGACAGATGGGGTCAACGGCGGCGACAGGCCAATTCGAGAACTAGGGAGGATGAGCGAGGCGGAGCGCCAACAGGTCGTCGAAGAGTGGAATGAGACGGCCCACCCCTACCCGGCAGAGTCCGGCATCCACGAGCTGTTCGAGCAACAGGCGAGGCGCACGCCCGACGCCGTGGCCGTCGTCTCCGACGCGAGTTCCCTCGACTATAAAGAACTCGACCGCCGCGCTAATCGGCTTGCACGTCACTTGGGATCACTGGGCGTCGGGCGCGGCGACCGCGTCGGCATCTACATGGAGCACTGCCCGGAAGTCATCGTGGGGCTGCTCGCCGTCCTCAAGGCAGGGGCCGCCTTCGTGCCGCTGGAGCCTGCGCACCCCGCCGCACGCCTCTCCTTCATCCTGTCGGA
>JBAVPI010000672.1:0-1625 GCA_049692915.1 Pyrinomonadaceae bacterium | reverse complement strand
GACAATCAGACATGCCTTGCGTCGTTGCTTCGTCATTTCGGTGTTCGTACTGCAAGACGAGTGCCGCCGTCCGCGCCGTGCATTCGTCCCGTCAATGCGTGAGTGATGATAGGCGCGCGTGCGAGTCGTGGAAGTCCCGGCGGACAGTTGTCGGACAATCCTTGCGGCACGCGCGCGGGGAGAGTTTCGCGGCTGGCGTTTGACGCGCGCGAGCGTGAAACGTTACTGTGCGACGACAGTCATTCCATAAATTTGAGTCGAGGAACATTCCATGAAACTCACACTGCTCGTTCACTTCGCGCTGCTGCTCGTCTGCCTGTCCGCCGCGACGACAACTGCGCAGGACGATTTCTCGAAGGTCGAGATGAAGGCGACGAAGGTCGCGGGTAACGTCTATATGCTTCAGGGCGCGGGCGGCAACATCGGCGTCTCCGCAGGCCCGGACGGCATCCTCATCGTGGACGACGAGTTTGCGCCGCTCGCCGAAAAGATTCGCGCCGCACTGAAAGCCATCAACCCCGGCGCGTTGAAGTTCGTGCTCAACACGCACTACCACGGCGACCACACGGGCAGCAACTTCATCCTTGGGCGCGAGGGCACGATCATCGCGCAGGAGAACGTGCGCAAGCGTCTCTCCGTGGACACGATTGTGCTCGGCGAGGCGGTCAAGGCGTCGCCGAAAGAGGCACTGCCCGTCATCACTTTCAACCAGTCGGTCTCCGTTCACTTCAACGGCGAAGAGATTAAGGCGATCTACTTTCCGGCGGGCCACACGGACGGCGACAGCGTCATCTTCTTCACCGGCTCGAACGTCGTGCACATGGGCGACGACTTCTTCGCCGGTCGCTTTCCCTTCGTTGACCTCGAACACGGCGGCAGCGTTGAAGGCATGACGAAGAACGTCTCTGACATCATCGCGAAGCTGCCCGCGGACGTGAAAATCATTCCCGGCCACGGCCCGCTCTCAACGCTCGACGACCTCAAGCTCTATCGCCGCATGCTCTCCGAAACCACCGATGTCATCCGCAAGGGAATCGCGGCGGGCCGCACGCTCGAACAACTGAAAGCCGCCGGACTGCCCGACGAGTGGAAGACTTGGGGCAGCGGCTTCATCAAGACCGACCGCTGGATCGAAACCGTCTATAACAGCCTCTCAAAGAAGTAAGCCGCGAATCGCGTTTGCGCCTTCGCGCAAAAGAATGAAAGCGCGTGGAGAACATCTGCTCTCCACGCGCTTCGCCGTTTTCCGCCTTCGCCCATTCTATTCAAGACGGTAGTTCGGCGCTTCCTTTGTCATGTCCGCATCCACTTAGACATATTATCAAATCCTTGCGACCACAGGATTATTGTGGGAGACTTCATTCAAGAGGCGAAAACATGAGCACGGTCGTTTTAGAAAGCCACTCGTTGACTACCGACAACATTCTGTCTGGGTGGTTTCCCTTTCCATTACCTCAAGTGCAGACAGACCTCTTTTTGTATTTTGATATTCCGGCTTTCCAATTGCAACTCCGAATACCTCTCGCGGATATAGCTTCGCATATGGAATCAGGAGAGGTGGTATTCAAAGCAACAATTGACGACAACATTCTCTTAATCATAACCATAACAGGACAATTGAACAC
>JBAVPI010000671.1:0-10079 GCA_049692915.1 Pyrinomonadaceae bacterium | reverse complement strand
GCCGGGCGAGGTGGTCGGCGTCATCGGAAGAAACGGCGCGGGCAAGTCAACGCTCCTCAAAATTCTCTCGCGCATCACCACGCCGACCGGCGGGCGTGCGGAATTGTACGGGCGCGTCTCAAGCCTGCTCGAAGTCGGCACGGGTTTTCACCCGGAACTTTCGGGCCGCGAAAACATTTTTCTCAACGGCTCGATTCTCGGCATGAAGCGCGGCGACATCAAACGCCGTCTGGACGAGATTGTCGCCTTCGCCGAAGTCGAACGCTTTCTTGATACGCCGGTCAAACATTATTCGAGCGGCATGCACATGCGCCTCGCTTTCGCCGTCGCGGCCTATCTCGAACCGGAGATTCTGATTGTTGACGAAGTGCTCGCGGTCGGCGACGCGCAGTTTCAAAAAAAATGTCTCGGCAAGATGGACAGCGTGGCGAAGAATGGCCGCACGATTCTCTTCGTCAGCCACAACATGGCGGCGGTCAGCAATTTGTGCCGGCGCGGTCTTGTGCTGGAAAGAGGCCGCGTCGCCTACGCGGGCACTCAGGAAGAGGCCGTCGCCCGCTACCTGACGAGTTGCCGCGCGGAGCAGAGATCGCTGCGCGACCGGACGGATCGCGTCGGGAGCGGAAGTGTGCGCGTTGTCGCGTTGGACATCAAAGACGAGCGGGGACGTGTGCTCGACATGGCCGCTTCGGGACAAGACGTGAGCGTCTGCCTTCATTACGAATCGTCGCACGGATTTCAGCCCTCCAACGTCATCGCGGGCCTGTGCGTCAAGACGCTGTTCGACACGCCGGTCTTCTTGCAGCACAACCGTCTGACGGGGGACGAATGGGGCACACTCCCGGCGCGCGGCGCATTCGTCTGTCGCATCCCGCGCCTGCCGCTCCCGCCCGCCGCTTATAAAATCACTTACAGCCTGATGCGCGACGGTGAATATCTCGACGCGATGGAGGACGCTTACGAATTGACCGTCACCGACGGCGATTTTTTCGGCTCCGGCGAAGTGCCGCCCGCGACGCACGGCTGTTGCCTCGTTGACGCGCGCTGGCACGTCGAAGCCGAAACCGCTTCCCGCGAAGAGTCCGCAGAGAGCGCTCTCGACGCCGGACGATTGGCGGCGGGAGGGCTTTCGTGAAAATCAGCGCAGCCTCTCTTGTCCGCCGCCTGCATCGCGTTCACCGTGGGATACGGAAGAACAATTCGCCCCGCGCCGCTTCGTTTATCGAGGTCGAGCGCGCCGAGAGGATTTTCTATCTCGAATACCTGCGCGAGGGAATGACGGTTTTCGACGTGGGCGCGAACGTCGGCGAGTTGACGCTGCTGTTCTCGCGCTTCGTCGGCGCGGAGGGAAGCGTGCATGCCTTCGAGCCGGGCGGGACGTGCTACGAGCGTCTGGCGTCGGTCTGCCGCGCGGCGTCGCTGCGCAACGTCCAACTCAACCGGCTCGCGCTGGCGGAGGATGAAACTCCCGTGCGTCTTCACGTCTATGATGAAGATTATTTGAGTTGGACTTCGCGCGCCCTGCGCCCGCTGGAGAGCTACGGGCTTGATGTCAAGCCGCAGTCCATAGAGGAAGCACAGGCCACGACCCTCGATCTTTACTGCGAGAGGAACGGCGTGGCCGCCATTGATCTGCTGAAGATAGACGTGGAGGGCGCGGAGTTTCAGGTGCTTGTCGGCGCGCGGCGGATGCTGCGTGAAAGACGCGTGCGCTGTCTGACGTTCGAGTTCGGCCAGACCACTTTTGACATGGGCAACAGTCCCGAACAAATCGAAGCTTACTTGAAAGAGGTCGGTTACGAGTTGAAGAACCTCGTCGGGGGCGACCCTGTCTTCCCCGGACGAGAGGGCGTGCAGACCGCGCTCTTCTCCATGCACGTGGCAACTCCGGCGGCGTCGTCGCACGCCCGCGCGAAACTTTCATGAGAGCCGTCTCGCTGCACCCCTGCACGGAAGCCGCGCACGAGGAGTGCCCGCACTGCCGCGCGCCTCTGAGCGTCGAGGGCTGGCACATCCCCGGCATGCGCAACCTCGCCGACCTGCGTTGCACAGGTTGCGGGCGTGAGTTCTACGGCGACCTCGCGGCGGGACAGGCTTTCTACACGCCGATGCTGCTGGAAAAAGCGACCGGCGCGGTACACGACGCGCACAATGTCAACTGGTTCGCCGAATGGCTGCGCGACTCATACGCGCGCCGCACGGACACGCCCGTTCCCTTCGACGTGCGAGAACAGCGCCCCGTCACGCGGCCCGTCGTACTGCTCAACTGCCTCGATACGCTCTACGGCCATTCGCTCCTCAAACTGCTCAACGCGCAATACTATCTCGACCGGCAGCATGACGTTGACCTCGTCGTGTTAGTCCCGTCCTTTCTCGCGTGGATGGTGCCGGACGGCGTCGCGCAAGTCTGGATGGTCGGTCTCCCGTTGCGGCGCGGGACGGAGTGGAACGAATGGCTCGCGCGCGAAATCCGAAGCCGTGTCGAAGCCTTCGCGTCGGTGCAACTCGGCCACGCGCTCTCGCACCCGCGGCCCGACGAATACGACATCGAACGCTTCACGCGCGTCGAACCGTTTCCTTTAAGCGAATGGGGCGCGCGACTGAATCGCCCGGCGGTGACATTTATCTGGCGCGACGACCGCCAGTGGGGGGCGCACGCGGGCAAGCCGCTTCCGACACGTCGCGCAAGACTCGGACGTTTAATCGGGCGCGCGTCCCGTTCGTCGGGCGCGCAAGGCCGGATGGTTTCGACACTCGCGGGCGTTCTCCGGCGAGACTGGCCTGCGCTCGATTTTGCGGTCACGGGATTGATGAAGAATGCGGAAGAGGGAAAAATGGACGCGTGGGTGACAGACCTGCGCCGCCGGTCGTTGAACGAAGATGACGAGCGGCGCTGGTGCGAGCGCTATGCTTCGAGCCACATCGTCGTCGGCGTTCACGGCTCGAATATGTTGCTGCCGTCAGGTCATGCAGGCGCGGTCGTCGAATTGATCGGGCCGGAGCGTTGGGGCAACTTCACTCAGGACATTCTCTTTCGCCAGCCTGATGATTGCCGCGAGCTACTGTTTCGCTACCGCTTCCTGTCACCCTCGACGCCGCCCCACGAGGTCGCGCAATTAATCACCCTGTTGCTGCGAGGGCGGGAAAGTTTTCGACATTTGATGAACACGGAAGACCCGCCTCGACGATGACCTCTAATAACGATGACCTTTAATAAGGAGTTCGTCTTCGATGTTCGTGGCCTGCTGATTCGAGATTCCATCTGAATGGAGGAGAGAGCCGAATCGCTAAGGAGTCGCGAACGGCCAGATCGCGGCTTCCAGTTCGTCGAGCGTGAGGCGGACGGCGTCGGGCGCGAGCCGGAGCGCGTACTTACGCAGATCGCTGCACTCGTAGAGAATCGTCAGCAGCATCAATCGTGCGCGCAAATCGTAATCTAGTTGCGCCTCCGCGTAGCCGTAGGCGAGCAGCAGTGCTCTTTGCAACTCGCGTCGTCCCTGCACCATGAGCACGCCGGGCGCGACGAAATCGTATTCGTGAAAACCGCAGAAAGAGTCGCCGAAGTCGAACAATCCCGTGACGCGCGCTCGTCCGCCGCGTGTCTCCGACACGAGCACGTTGCCGGGATGCACGTCGCCGTGAAGCAACACGCGCTCGAATTGTGCGGGCAGCATGCCGAGCCGCGCGTCGAGATAAGGGGGCAGACTTTCCAACCATTCCGCATTCGCGCCGCAGGACTTTTGCCGCCCGACCGACTCGCGCGCCTGCCGCATCACAAATTCGTGCCAGTCGCGATTCAACGCATCCGGCGAGAGCGGCGCGCGGTGCGCGTGCAATTCCCTCAACGCGCAGCCGAGGCTCGTGACGATCTCAAAGCGGTCGCGCGTTTCAATCTCCGGCCAACGCTCCCTCAGCGGGACTCCCGCGAGCCGCGTCATGACGAGATACGGCCAGCCGTCGAGTTCGCCCGCGTGCACGACCTCAGGCGTCTCGATGCTCAACTTGCCGTGCGCGAATTCGAGCGACGCACGCTCGCGCTCGTACTGCCGACGCAGCGGCCCGTAGATTTTGATGACGTAACGTTCGTCAACGAAAAAGATGACGTTCTCGCCGAGCGGCGAGCGTCGCAAACTCCCTTGCGCGAGATTGTGCCGCGCGCAGATGGCGGCGGCGACACGACGCCACGCGCGGTCGTCTTTAAAGTGACGCTCATAGCCTGCGGCGTCGGTGGATGCGGGAAGTTTCAGGCTCATCAAGCTCAACCGGGCGCTGTCTCGCATGCAGTGCGATTTCCGTCAGTAACGTCTCGCGGCGATTTCAAGTGCCGGGCAACGAGCGGAGTCTCTCGTTGAGATGAGAGCGGTCGGCGAGCGTGTGCAGCAGCGGCCCCTGCTCTCCGAACTCGACGACGCTGACCGACCCGACGGGGCAGACCAGACGATAGCGAAAGCGTCCCACGTCAATCCCCAGCAGGCCGCACAGGACGACGCGGATGGTCGCCTTATGCGAAACCACCAGTACATCGCCCGACGAGAAACGCCCCCTGATCTCTTCGACGATGCTCAAGCCGCGACGCGCGATGAGGACGGCAAGTTCACCATTCGTCGGCGCGTTCCACGCGGGGTCGGCCAGCCAGCGAATGTATTCGTCGTGATACTCGCGCGTCACTGCCTCGACGCTCTGCCCCTCCCACGCTCCGTAGCCGATCTCCTTCAGCTCGTCGCGCAGTTCCACATCCATGCTCAACGCTTCGGCGAGCGGTCGCGCCGTCGCAACCGCGCGTCTGAGCGGGCTTGAATATAACGCGTCCCAGTGCTCCGCGCGCCGGGCGTCGGCGAACGCACGCGCCATCTCGACGCCGTCCGCCGTCAGTTCAGGGTCGAGGCCGGAGCCGCAGAAGGCGTTCTCGCGGCTGAACGAAGTCTGCCCGTGTCTTAGAAAATGGATACGCAAGCTCATGCCCCGACACCTCTCGCCGTTTGTTCGACACCAACGTCTTAACGCGCCCCCGGAGCGAATCGTATTGATTCCTGCGACGGAGACGCTATTATGGTCTAAGCGTCCGCGTCCGCGAAAAATTTCTTTCGGATTCGGGCTGCGGCGCATCCCGATAGTGTTTCAAGAATCAAGGGTACAAGGGGAGTTTTATTGAGCGTGCCGATTAATTTTGCGCCGAAGGAGCGACGACCCTGTGGACATCCTGATCATTGCGTTCGTGACGGTGCTGGTGCTCATCTCGCTATATTTCATGCTCGAAACGCGCCGCTATTTTGTCAGACGTGAAGAGCGCCGGCGCGAATACCTGCGCGAGCGCGTCAGGAGAGAGTCGTACCGCAGGCCCGACGCGCGGCGTGTGTCCGTCGAAGAGATTTCGCGGAGACGTTGAAGACAAATGAGCAGACAGATTACTAAAATCGAACCGGCGAGTGATAGGCCCGCCACGACCCGTTCTCGCGTCGAGGTCGAGCGCAGTCTCGACCAACTGAGCGGTTGGATGGACGGACTCTTCCGCATCCCCGGCACGGGCTGGCGCTTCGGACTCGACGCCATCGTCGGACTCGTCCCCGGCGTCGGCGACCTCGCGACGAGCGCCGTCTCGTTCTACATCCTCGCGGCGGGCGTCCGCTACCGCGTGCCCAAAGCCACGCTGTTGCGCATGGGCATGAACCTCGCGATTGATTATCTGGTCGGCTCGATCCCGATTGTCGGCGATCTATTCGATGTCGCGTGGAAGGCCAACCAGATGAACGTCGAGTTGATTCGCAAGCGCGCCGCCGTCTCTGCGGATCAAGCGCGCAGCGGCAGGATTAGCGACTGGCTCTTCGTCGGCCTCATCATGCTCGCGCTGCTCGTGCTGCTCGTCGGCTCAGTCGCCGTCGCCATCTACCTGTTGAGCCTCCTCTTCGGCAATATCCCTTCGCCGTCCGGGTTGCTTCGCTAGCCCGACGTTACTCGAAATGAAGAAAGGCGACTTCGTACCGCACGAAGTCGCCTTTAATTTTCTACGCTCAACGGGTGCGCCGATTTTATCCCGCCGCCTGTTGTTCCCTTTGTGCCACGGTGGTCGCGAGCAGGCGTTCGAGCGCCGCCGAGACCATGCTCAGCCCACGCTCGCCCGCCGCGAAACTTCTGAGTTTCCCCTCCGCGTCGAACAGATAATAAGCGGGCACGAACCCTTGCTCGTTGCCGAAGGCGTCGCGCAGCTTGTGCTCGTTGTCAACGGCGCACGGCTCCGTGATGTTGTAAGTGTTGATGGCCTCGCGCACATCTTCCACGTTTGTGTCGGCCTCGTAGCGTGGCATGTGCACGGCGACGACGCGCAGGCCGTCGCCCGCGCGCGAGTCGCGCCACTCGCTGACGCGCGGCATGTTCTCTTTGCAGATGCCGCAACTGACTGACCAGAAGTGCACGAGCGTCGGGTGGCCTTTAACTTCCACCGCCGCGTGCGCGCCCGTCGCGTTGAACCATTCCGTCGCCCCGTCAAACGCGGGCATCTCCGTCCCGATTCTCATCGGCATATCTTTACCTCAACAGCAGCGACGGGCGACAAGCCCGACAACTTCTTCTTCGCCGGTCACTTGTCACCCGTCACTGAATTTTAAGCGTTGATCGTTTGCTGACCCGGTCTCCACTCGGCCTGACAGAGTCCGCCCGTCTGGAGCGCCTGTATGACGCGCAAGGTTTCTTCGGCGGAGCGACCGACGTTCAGGTCGTGGATGACCGCGTAGCGCAGCACGCCTTCGGGGTCAATCACGAAGAGGCCGCGCAACGCGACGCCCTGATCCTCGATGAGCACGCCGTAATCTTGCGAGACCTGCTTCGTCTGGTCTGCGGCGAGCGGATACTTCAAGCCTTCGACGCCGCCCTTATCGCGTGCCGTCTGAAGCCACGCGCGGTGCGAGAAGACCGAATCGGTCGAGACGCCGATGACTTCCGCGCCGATGCCCTGAAAGTCTTCGTAGCGGTCGCTGAAAGTGGTCAGCTCCGTCGGGCAGACGAACGTGAAATCGAGCGGGTAAAAAAGAAGCACCACCCACTTGCCGCTGTAATCCGAGAGCTTGACGTTCTCATTCAGCTTCTCGATGTTCTTCGTCGAAGCCATGTCGAAATCCGGCGCTTTCTGGCCGACCTTCGCGGTTGTTGTCGTTTCCATAATTCCTCCGTAGTTAATAATTTTCTCTTACAAGCAAACGGCGCGGCGCTCGTCTTTCATTTGACCGGCTTGCCCTCTGCTCACACATAATCCAAGCGGCGCGTGAAATCTCTCAGCCCTTCGCCTGACAGTCCGGGCACACGCCCACGAGCGTCAGGTGGATGGATTCGGGCTTGAAGCGAGAACGGCGCGCGGCGGCGCGCGTCAGCGCGGACGTTTCGGCGAGGTCGAAGTCCGCCAGTTTACCGCAGCGCGAGCAGATGGCATGGTCATGCCGTCCCGTCTCGCGGTCGTAGCGGCTGGAACTCTTGCCGAAGCTGATCTCACGCACCAGCCCCGTCCCCGTCAGGAATTTCAGCGAGTTATAGACAGTGGCGAAGCTGATTGAAGGCAGCACGCGACGCGCCGCCTCGTAAATCTCGCCCGCCGTGAGATGGTCTTCCGATTCGTTGACCACGCGCAACACGGCCTGCCGTTGCGGCGTCAATGCCCGCCGCCCTCCGCCCGCCTGATCTTCCTTGCCCGTCGCCATAATTGTTTCCTCGTTGAAAGTGTAATTAGAATAATTCTAAATTGCGAAAATGTCAAATGCAGAAGAGGGGAAGGCTCGTGATGAATCAGAGCTTTCGTCTTTCACCAACTTCAAGACTCAGAACCACGGCCTCAAATCTTTCAAAGCTTCGGGTGGCGCTCGACGAAATTCACGAGCGGGCCGACATACTCGCTGAAGCGCGGGACGCGTATGCCGTGCGGTTCGAGCAGCGCGTCGGCGCGCGCGGTGTCGTAGGTCTGTCTGAGGAAAAAGTAGGGAGCGGCGACGCGCGGAAGTTTCGTCAGGTGTTCGGAGAGCGGCAGCCTGAGCGTCGCGCGGACGAGCGGCGCGGGCGCGGTGATGCGCGAGCCGTGTCCGGTGAGGGTGGTGGCGATCACGTCGAAGAGTGCGCGCGTCGAGAGCAGCGCGGGGTCTGCGAGTTGAATGGTCTGGCCTGCGGCGCGCTCGTCCGTCGCGAGCGCGGCCATCGCCTCGACGACGAAGTCAACGGGCACGACGTTTAAGCGCACGTCGTCGTTGCCGATGTTGACGAGCGAGAGCAGGCCGGGGTGCATGAGCAGGTATTTGATGAGGTAATAAACGCCGTCGTATTTCGCCGTCTCGCCCGTGCGCGAGTCGCCGCAGACGACCGAGGGGCGGTGGATGGTGACGGGCATCTCGTGCTTCAACTTCTCAACTTCCACCTCGGCGAGATACTTCGTCTCTTCGTAATAATTGCGAAAGCCCGCTTCGTGCCGCAACTCGCTCTCAAGGATGACTCCGGTGCGGCGGCCCGCGACGTAGCAGGTCGAGACGTAGTGATAGCGGCGCAGGGCGCGAAGCGTGCGCGCGAAGTCGTTGACGTGGCGCGTGCCCTCGACGTTGACGCGCATGGCGAGTTCGCGCGCGACGCCGAGGTCGTAGGCGGCTGCGAGGTGAAAGATGATCGTCGTCTCGCGCCGCGCCGTTTCGAGGCCGTTGGCGGACAGCCCCAGACCGTGCTGCGTGATGTCGCCTTCGAGGAGTTGAAAATTTTCGGTGGGCGTGCCGGAGTCCCGCGCGATGCGCGCCACGTCTTTACCCGCACGCGCGAGAAAATCCGGCTGCACGAGCAGCAGAAAACGCGTGCCGCCCGATGCCAGACGACGCACGAGCCGCCCGGCGATGAAACCGGGAAAGCCCGTCAGAAAAATCGTTTCATTAAACGTCATTCTTGATGGCGAGACGAAAAGAGGCGGCCACGGGTCTGCCGAACGAAGTTAGAGTTCATCGCCGGAGCTTGCGCCGCGCACGAGTTCGACGAGCGTGCGGACGCCCGCGCCGCTTGCTCCCTGTGGAGCGAAGGGATGCGGCGCGTCGTACCATGCCGTGCCCGCGATGTCGAGATGCACCCACGGCGTCTCGCCCGCGAACTTCGAGAGCAGCAGCGCGGCCCCGCTCGCGTCCGGTCGCCCGCCGTAGTTTTTGAAGTCGGCGATGGGACTCTCGATGAGTTTCTTGTAGTCGTCGCTGACGGGCATGCGCCACGCCGGTTCGCCCGCGCGTAAGGCTGCGGCGCTGACGCGTTCGGCCCACTCGTCGTCGTTGCTGAAGAGACCCGCGCGAAGGCTTCCGAGCGCGACGATGATCGAGCCGGTCAAGGTCGCGAGGTCAACGATGCGAGTTGCGCCCAGTTGTTTGGCGTAACTGATGCCGTCCACCAGCACGAGACGGCCTTCCGCGTCCGTGTCCACGGCCTCAATCGTGTACCCGGCGAGCGTGCGCACGATGTCGCCCGGCTTGATGGCCTTGCCCGAAGGCATATTTTCCGCCGAGGGCACGACGGCGACGACGCGTTGCGGCAATTTGAGTGCGGCGATGGCGCGCAGAGCGCCGAGGGCCGCCGCGCCGCCCGCCATGTCGGACTTCATCTCGTACATGTCGAGGCCGTGCTTGATGGAGATGCCGCCCGTGTCGAACGTGATGCCCTTGCCGACGAAGGCCCACAGTTCGTCATCGGGCGCGACACCTTCCGGCTCGTAGCGGACGACGATCAGCGTAGGCTCTTCGTCCGACCCCTGCCCGACGCCCGCCAGCCCGCCCATGCCGCGCGCGCTTATTTCATCCGCAGTCAGCGATTCGACGTGCAGCCCGAACTCTTCCGCCATCGCGGCGGCGCGGCGCGCAAACTCGCGCGGCGGAAGCGACAGTCCCGGCTCGTCTGCTAATTCGCGCGTCCAGTTCGCCGACTCCGCGACAATGCGCGCCTCCTCGACCGCCGCGCGCAGTTCGTCAACAGCACCTTTATCAACGTCGCGCCCGACGACGATTGAGAGTTGTGCGAGGGCAGACTGTTCTTCGTCACGCGCTTGATAAAAGTCGTTGTCATAGAGACCGAGATGCGCGCCCTCGGCA
>JBAVPI010000670.1:0-2138 GCA_049692915.1 Pyrinomonadaceae bacterium | reverse complement strand
GAGCGACGACGCTTCAGCCAATGGGTTAACTAGAACGGCAAGCACATCCACCAAGGATACTGCGCCGCTGCGGTCTTGAGTGTTTCAACTTTACGAACGTCAAATTTTTTCACGATGGTGTACTCCTTTCTTTGGGGATGGTAGAACGCTTCACCAATGAGCTTGAGGCGGGTGAATCTACGACGCATTGCCGTCTCGGACAAGCAGCGCAAAGCCACCAACCTGAGCCGATCAGTATGTAAGCCGTTGAGCCTTGTTCATAAAATGTGAGGCTCAGGTAAGAATTCAAGGACGCCGCGTTTGCTCAAAATATAAGCAGACGTGCATTGGATTCGCGAGACTTTCCGCCGGTGAATTTACCGGCTATGGGCGATTGGTTATAGAGAGGATAAGAACCACAGGGGCGTGTGGATTTCTAGGGCAACTGTACGTCTGCTCTGTCGCTTCTGTGAGAAGCCCGGTTCATCATGGGCTTAATTTAACAGCACGCATAATGACAGGTGCTGCGGGGCGCACATAAGGACATCGCTTGTCTGAGGCTGCTGTTACTTAATCAACTGCTACTTAATCAACTATCAAAGGGCCTCGCCGCACTGTCTTAACAGCGACAGCCAACGGTACTCTAAACATCAACAGCCGAATGCAAAACTAATCGCCTTAAAATAGCAGGCGTTTCGTCTCTACCCTTGGAATGATTCTCGTTTGTAGTTTATTAAGTGAGTAAAAGGGCATGAGAGTGTCTCTTTTGGCAACGATGAGAACGATATTCGCCGAAACACCAATATTGAACTGTGACGAAGTAAGCAGGCGTAACTTACGCTCTGTTTGACTCGCTGTCAAGAAAATTTTTCCCTCAACGTTCGTCACTTTCGCGAGCGTGGAAAGGCAGTCGCGCGCCTCTCCGGCCAACTCCTTTTGCGACAGGCTTTCTTCATGTGCGATGAGCACGGCGGTGGCAATTCTCGTCCGCTGTTTTCGTCGCCGCCGCCTGTTTTCTTACAAATATCGTTCCGTGTTCTTTTTCTATCACCCTTCAACTACTGGTGATTATCTACTTCAAGCAAGAAATATGATTCATCGGATTCCATCATTCAGATTAGTTGAAATATTACCGTCTCTGCGATTAACGCCTGCGTCGGGTAGGTAATCATCCTTCTCTAATATCACATAGAGGCCGTAGGCGTAGAAGATGTCTCTGATCCGAAAGTTCTCGCTGGCGAGCCGCTGCAACTCGGAGAGTGCGGGGGCCGTTGGGCCGACGCGCTTCGGTTCGGGGAGACTCAGAATTTTGTAGCTGCGGGTTGGGCCGGCGATGTCGCGCGCGAAGACGAGCTTCTGGCTGACCATCTCGTCAGACTCGCAAGCAAGGTCGCCCCCCATCATCCCCTTGTAGCTGTAGCCCGCCGCGACGAGCTTGTCGAACTTCTTCGCGGCCTTGTTGTCGTCGAGGAAAGTGTAATCGCTGAGGCCCGCCGCTGCTCCCTGCGCCAGCAGCGCGACCTTGAAGGGGCCGTTGCGCCCGCCCCCGATGTAGCGCGCCCCCGCTGCCGCGCGCCAATTGATCTCCTTCACCAAATCCCTCGTCTCTTTGACCACCTGATATTCGACCTTCGCCGGGGCCAGCACGTTCAGGTCACTCTCCAACACGACCGAGACGCCGGAGCCGAGCATGCCCGATCCCGCGAAGAGGAGTCTGACGGGGCGGAAGCCCGGCGGGGCTTTGTCAATCGCGGGTTGAATGGTCTCCTGAAGGTTCTCGCCCCACCCGACCCGTCCCGTGTAGAGCTTATACTCCCGCGTCTGCTCTGCGGCTCCGTCGCGCCGCATGAAGAGGAAGACGCTGCCCTTCACCGTGTAGAGCCAGTTGTCCAAATCCCAAGGCGGTTTCGGGTCGGCGCTGTAGTCCAACGAGGGGCACCGGGTGACGGCATAGGTCTCGATGAGATTGTAGCCACGCCTCGCATGGTAGTTGAGCGGGTGGCCGTATAACTCGTTGTCAGGCAGCCGGTCGTGGACGTACTCGTAGGTGTGGCCCGCATCGAGGCGCAGCAAGGCTGCGTACTTCCGCCTCTCGTCCTTGTCGCCGTAGCCGACCGACTTCTCCACACGGTAGCCGAGCCGCCCCTGCTCGTTCAAAT
>JBAVPI010000669.1:0-2315 GCA_049692915.1 Pyrinomonadaceae bacterium | reverse complement strand
GAGGTCGCCTACAGCAATCCGGGCCGCGGCGTCGGCGTGCGCTTCCACGGTCTGCCCGAAGGAGACCGGACGCTGTTGGAGAGCATGCTGGCGAAGGATTGAGAATCGTGTCGAGGCACACCCGACGGAGGAGAGGGAAACATGACGCCTGAGAAATTCACACTCGGCATCGAGGAAGAGTTTCAGATCGTTGATCCGCACTCGCGCGAGTTGCGTTCGCACGTCTCCTCGGAGATTCTCGAAGAGGGCACGCGAATACTCGGCGAGCAGATCAAGCCTGAGATGATTCAGTCCATGATCGAGGTCGGCACGGGCATCTGCGCCAACGTCGCGGAGGCGAGGGAAGACATCACGCGGCTGCGCTCCATCATGTCTACGCTCGCACGTCGCAAAGGTCTCGCCATCGTCGCCGCTTCGACTCATCCGATCTCGCACTGGCAGGATCAAGAGATTTTCGACGACGCGCGTTATCGCCTGCTCGTTGACGAGTTGCAGATGGTCGCCAGCTCTCTGCTCATCTTCGGCATGCACGTCCACGTCGGGATGCCCGACCGCGAGCGAGCGATTCACATTATGAACGCGGCGCGCTATTTCCTGCCGCACGTGCTCGCGCTCTCGACCTCTTCACCCTTCTGGCTCGGCACTAAAACCGGCCTCATGTCGTACCGCTCCGAAGTTTTCAAAAAGTTTCCGCGCACGGACATTCCCGATCACTTCGATTCGTATTCGTCGTTCGAGCGTTACATCAACCTTCTGATTAAGACGAACTGCATTGATAACGGTAAGAAAATCTGGTGGGACGTGCGCCCGCATCCTTTCTTCCCGACGCTTGAATTCCGCATCTGCGACATCCCGACGCGCGTTGACGACACCGTCGCGCTCACCGCGCTCTTTCAGGCCATCGTCTGCAAACTCGACCGCCTGATTGAAAAGAATCTCGGCTTCCGTCTCTACCGCCGCATGCTCGTTCAGGAGAACAAGTGGCGCGCCGTGCGCTACGGTCTCAACGGCAAGATGATTGACTTCGGCAAGCAGAAAGAAGTGCCCGTGCGCGACTTGATTCGCGAACTGCTCGACTTCGTTGACGACGTGCTTGACGACCTCGGCTCGCGCAAAGAGGTCGAGCACATCCACACGATTCTCGAACGCGGAACTTCCGCCGACGAACAACTGAAAGTCTTTGCCGAAACCAACAGCCTGCCCGCCGTCGTTGACCGCTTGATGGAGCGGACGATGGAGAACGTCCCTCCTGAGTGGAAGGGCGATCACGTTATCCCTGCGCTTTGATGCTTTCCGCGCGTGCTCTTAACTGCGTGAGTTTAGTCTTCGTCAAGAATCCGGCACGAGTATGTTTTGAATGCGAGCCATACTTCCTTGCCGGGAACTAATTCCAGTTCCTTTACAGACTGTTTGGTCACGCTGGCCGTCCACAGTACCCCGCTCGATACGCGGACGAGCGTTTGATCGCCCCGCTCCTCGATGGCAATTATCTTTCCCGTCAGAACATTGCGCGCGGAAATCCCGTGCGGCCTTTCCGTCGCGAGAAGGATATCGCCGGAGCGTATCGCGAGCGTGATGCTTTCATTTTCTTTGACCCGGCTCAATGGAACTTCA
Source organism: Pyrinomonadaceae bacterium (assembly GCA_049692915.1). Lineage (GTDB taxonomy): Bacteria > Acidobacteriota > Blastocatellia > Pyrinomonadales > Pyrinomonadaceae > JAIVJG01. Next base: position 701 of record JBAVPI010000669.1, on the reverse strand, counting down.
ATTCGACAATCAACGCCCGGTTTGACGCTCAACTCCACGATCATCGTCCCGGCATCCTCGAATCTCTTGATGACTTTTCCCTTGAAAATGTTTTCAACGCCCGTCAGCCGCGCGACGCTTCCACGCACCGGCGCGCTGAAAACTTCAGACGGCTCGCCCGCCGCGACGATGCGCCCGCGCTCGAAAACAAAGGCGCGCTCGCCCAACATCAAAGCCTCGTCGCGGCTGTGCGTGACGTAGAGAATCGGCAGACGCAACTCACGGTTTATCTTTTTAAGATCGGCGATGATGTCTAACTTCATCTCGTCGTCGAGCGCCGACAGCGGTTCGTCGAGAAGCAACATGCGTGGTTGACTCGCTAAAGCGCGCGCCAGTGCGACGCGTTGCGCTTCGCCGCCGGAAATATCGCGCGGAAGGCGGGCCGACGTGTGGCCCACCTTGAAATTCTGCAATAGATGCGTCGCCCGCTTGCTTCTTTCGTGGCGTGGAAGGCGAATCAAAGGGAACTCGACGTTGGCGTGCGCGGACAGGTGCGGGAAAAGCGCGAGGTTCTGAAAGACGTAGCCGACTTCGCGCGCGCGTGCGGGGAGGTCTATGCCTTTGTCCGAGTCGAAAAGGATTTTATCTCCGACGCTGATAAGCCCCGCATCTGGCCGTGCGAGGCCGGAGATTGATTTGAGCGTCAGCGTCTTACCTGAGCC
>JBAVPI010000668.1:0-4656 GCA_049692915.1 Pyrinomonadaceae bacterium | reverse complement strand
GGCCAGATCATCATGCTCGCGAAAATGAGGGCGGGCGTAGATTTAAGGCTGACGGACTAATGAACGGCTCAAATAGAAAAGAAGCGGGGGCAGACGACCATCACACATCTGCCCCCGCTTCTTTTCGCCGTCCGGTAGACTGCTCCCTTTTTAACCACCCCAGAATTTACGCAGTTGGGTTTCGCTGCCGTTAAATTTATCCCTGTCGCAACGCCCCACTCCGCTGTCATTGTGCGGCCGAGGCCCGATAGCTCCGTCCGTGTATTGCCAGAGCGTCCACGTCTTCCAGTTGGGCGGGACGACGGGCGTCGGGCCATATTGCGCGAGCCAGAACCAGCAGTTCGCGAGGATCGGGTCTTTGCCCGTGCCGAGCAGTTCTTTGATGAAGTGGCCGGAGTAGAAACCGGGGAAGCGCCCGGTCACTTCGTTGATGTGTGTGACGAAAGCACGCGCCTCTTCGAGTGTCATGCTGGGGCCGGAGAGATTCGGCTCGAAGTCGAGGACGAGAAGTGAGCCGGGATCGTCGCCGACCGCGTCCAAAAAGTGTTCGGCCTGCGCGACACCGTCGCTGCCTGTCGCGAAGTGATAAGCGCCCCATAGGAGACCTGCGTCCTTCGCCTTCGTGCGGTTTGTTTTATAAGTGGGGTCGGTATTGGAAACGCCCTGTGTGGCCTTCTGGATGACTCCGACGATGCCATCCGCTTTGGCCTTGTTGAGATTGACGCTGCCGTTGTGGTGGGAAATGTCTATGACGACATTTATTGGGTCGGCCATATTTATTCTCCTAAGATGAGCACAAGGCCCAGGACGGCCCCGTGGCGGGTTAGAGGTTTGAGCTTGCGAGGGTAAGGCCCACGCGACTAGATGAGCAACACGTGTAAAGCGCGAGCACAATATTACCGGCGGAGGGGGATGTCAACATTTATTGGGCGGCTTCGTCTCCGAATCGCTCGCCAAACTCCTTCGAGCGCATGCGCAGGTATAGCCAATCCTCGAAAATTTCCGGCTGACGAAGCCAGACGGCGAACCATTCAGCAATCTCTTCCTTTTCGGCACGCTTGCGCGCGGTCACCTTCGGATTGCCCGCGATCATCTGCGCGCGCTGCTTGCCCTTCAAGACCGTCTCCTGCACGCGGCGCAAACCCTCTCTGTCTTTCGTGCGCGCGAACTGTTTACGCAAATTGTCGAGACGCTTGACGGAGTTTGCGGCCTCCACGAAGTTCGAGAACTTGAGGACGTTGCGGAACATCGCTTCATAAGGGTCTGCCGTACGCCAGCGCGCGTCACGCTCCAACACTTCCGCGTGACGCAACTCCGCGCCCTCGTCGGCGAGCAGGCGCGCGAGCGACGCGGGGCTGTCCAGAGCGCCCTCACCATAGCGCTCGCGGACGACTTCCATAATTGCTTCAAGTTCGGTCGCCCCCACCGATTCGCAGTCGAGCCGCTCCCAGACTTCGATAATCAAATCGCGTTTCGTCCGCGCCTGCCATTCGCTTTTCTTCATATCTCGTGAATCGTAAATGGTGAATCGTGAATAGTAAATCGTGAATCGAGCGGCGTTAATTGCGGAAAGCGCCCGTGCGCCGTCAATGGAGCGGGCGACGGCGTCTGCGTCAATCGAACCGGCGGCGACGATTGAGCAACGAGGGGAGAGGATTTTCTCCTCACCATTTACGATTCACGATTCACCATTTACGATTAACGATTGGCGATTCACGATTCACCGTTTTTTTAAGGTACAATCTACTTTTGGCTCCCGCTCGTCGCTCCCGATAGAGGACTTCACGGATGACTGCACACACAGAGGCGGCACTCTCGGCGCTTCGCGAGCATTTCGGCTTCGGCGACTTTCGCGCGGGTCAGCGCGAGGTCATCGAGGCAATTCTGGAGGGCCGCGACACCGTCGTCGTGATGCCTACGGGCGGCGGCAAGTCGCTCTGCTACCAGTTGCCTGCGATGATGAAAGATGGCGTAACGGTCGTCGTCTCGCCGCTTATCGCGCTGATGAAGGATCAGGTGGACGCCCTTCAGGCGCGCGGCCTGCCCGCCACGTTTATCAACAGTTCGGTTGATTTCGAGGAGCAGAAAGAGCGCATCCGCGGAGTCCGTCGCGGCGATTACAAGCTGCTCTACGTTGCGCCCGAACGCTTTCGCAGCGCGCATTTCGTCGAAACTTTGCAGAGCACGAAAATCTCACTCTTCGCCGTTGACGAAGCGCACTGCATCTCTTCATGGGGTCACGACTTTCGGCCAGACTATCTGCGTCTCAAGACCTTTCTGCAACAGATCGGCCATCCGCAGACCGTCGCGCTCACGGCGACCGCCACGCCGCACGTCCGCGAGGACATCATCGAGCAGCTTCACCTGCGCGAGCCGCGTGCCTTCGTCAGCGGCTTCGACCGCCCGAACCTTTCCATCTACGTCGCGCACACGCAGCGCGACCGCGAGAAAATCACACGCATCCGCGCTCTCGCCGACCAGTACAAGGGACAGTCCGGCATTATCTATACCTCGACTCGCAAGTCCGTCGAGCAGGTCACGCAACGCTTGCGTGAAGCGAAGTTGAGCGTCGTCGGCTACCACGCGGGGATGGACGAAGTGACGCGCGCCAGCGCGCAGAACGATTTTATGGCCGGGCGCACGCAGATGATCGTCGCCACCAACGCCTTCGGCATGGGCATTGACAAGGCCGCCATACGCTTCGTCGCGCATTATCATCTGCCCGGATCAATCGAGGCTTACTATCAGGAGATCGGTCGCGCGGGCCGCGACGGGCTGCCCGCGACCTGCGTGCTGCTCTTTAATTACGCCGACAAAAGGACGCAGGACTATTTCATCGAAGGCTCGTACCCGCCGCCGGAGCTAATCGCCAAAGTTTATGAAGCGCTCGTCGCGACCGGGCAGGGACGCATCGAGCTTTCGACGCGCGAGATTGCCGCGCGCGCCTGCGTCCGCAACGAGATGGCCGTGCAGTCTGCCCTCATCACGCTGGAAAAGGCGGGCCACATCGAGCGCGGCGCGACGGGCGAACATCGCGCCGTGTTGCGCCTGCTTGTGCCGCCGCATGAAGCGCGCGAGTCGGTCAAAACACGTCGCAGTGCGGGGATGAAGGGGGTGCTGTTCGGGCTTCTCGGAGGATACGAGCTGACGCAGCGAAACGAAATCGAGTTGGATGTGGCGGAGTTCTCCGCAACGCTCGACATGGAATTGACGGCGGCGAGACGCGCGCTGTCGTCGCTCGCCGAGGCCGGACTCGTTAGTTATCAGCCCGCACGTCGCACGCGTGGCCTCGTCATGCTCGACGAAGGGCCGGTCTCGCGCCTTCGCATCCGGCCCGAAGAACTGGCACGCCGCGCCGCGCTCGAACAACGCAAACTGCGCGAGATGATCTCGTTCTGCTACATCGAGAACTGCTACCGCGCCTTTATCCTCGACTATTTCGGCGACCGCTCGCACGTCGCGAATTGCGGCACGTGCGGCAACTGCCAGTCCGCGCACGCGCATGGAGGAACGAGATTCGGCGGCGATAACACCGCCGCGCCGCCGCTCGACCCCTTGAGCGAACTCGACCGCTTTCGCATGCGGCACGTACCCGTCGCGCTCGACCTCGAAAGCGAACTCGGCGAACAGTCGCGCAAGCGCCGGGGTCGCGAGAACGCCGAAGCCGCAGTTGAAAGTCTCGAATCATTCGGCGACGGGACGAGGACAATCGGCATCACCGAAGCGCGTGAGTTGTCGGAGGACGAGACGCTGCGCGTGCGGAAGATTCTCGCCTGCGCGGCGCGCATGGAAGGGCGTTTCGGGAAAGGTCTGCTGGCCGCCACGTTGCGCGGTTCGCGCTCGGCGAAGATTACGCAAGGAGGACTCGATCAACTCTCGACCTACGGCATACTCCGTGATATGACGCAGGACGAAATCATCGCTTACGTTGACGCGCTCGTCTCCGCCAACTGCCTTAATCCGACGACGGGCGCATACCCGACAATCTCGCTCTCAAAGTTCGGCTCGGACGTGATGCGCGGGCGCGAGTCGGTCAAGCTCGCGCTGCCTGATATGTCAATCCCTGCCGCGCACGGCACGGCGACTCCGACGCGGATGAATGACGGCGGTTCTTCCCGCCCGACGGGCGCGCGTGCAAGCGTCGGCGCGGGAGCAAAGGCGAGCACCGTTGACGAAACTTATTCGCTGTATGAGGGCGGCTTGACCATCGAGGAGATCGTGGGGCAGCGCGGCATCAGCGAAATGACCATCGAGAAACATTTGGCCGAATGCATCGTCGAGGGCCGCGCCTTCGATGTCTCGCAACACGTCTCGGACGCAGACCGCGCGCTCATCGAGATTGCCGTCGAGGGGCTTGGCACTGAACGCTTGAAGCCTCTGCGCGATGCGCTGCCGCAGCACGTCACCTATCGCATGATTCGTTTCGTCGTCGCGGAGATGCAACGCGATGCGAACTTGAGCGACGCGCGTGGATGAATGAATCGTCGAGGCCGCTTGACGCGGGATGTCCCCCACTCCATCATCGTCGGGCGATTAAACTTCAAACAGGAGAAGATGCATGAGCCGCAACACGAACACCGAGCCGCCGCAGCCGGGCGATCAACCGGAACTCCCGCCGACGCGCCCGAACGACCCCGCCGTGCCTGAACCGTCAAG
>JBAVPI010000667.1:0-2402 GCA_049692915.1 Pyrinomonadaceae bacterium | reverse complement strand
GGTGTGGCTTCTCTTCGGTCGTGACGAATCTGCCGGACTTCCGCGTCGCGCGCGCCGACTTCACGCTCGAAGGGGGCTTCCACGGCGGAGCATCCCCACTCGTCGCGGCGTTCGATCCGCTCTATTTCGCCGATGACAACAATTCGCTCTGGATTGTTGACCCGGATGCGCCCCTGCCCGCGGGGTTAACGCCGCTCGTGCTCTCGGATGCGGAGGTGTCCGCCGTGGACGACGTGCTTCCCGCGCGCTCAATCGTCAACGCGCTCGTCGTCACGTACACGGAAGATACGGGCGGAGACTATTACACGGAGCGGTTAGAGCAGGAGACGACGAGCACGGGCCGCTTCGGTTCTCAGGGGTACACGTCCACCGAGACGACGCGGCGGGTCAGGGAGTGGCGCAACTTCGCCGCGCCCGAAACAATCATCCGTGAGGCTGTCGTCTCCGTCGAGAGCGAGACGAGTAACGCCGATTTCGAGGTCGTGGCGAGCGAGAGTCAGGTTGATCACTTTGACGCTCTTGGACGCAAAACAGGTCACACGAGAGAGCAGTTTGCGCTCGTGCCCGACCTGAGCGACGGCGGAAATATGCTGTTGCAGCGCGTCACGTCTGAGGTCTATTCGATTTACTACCGGGGCGGGGCACAGGGCGACTCAGACGAGATTGCGCGCAACGTGACGGAGCAATCGGGGCTTGTCCTGATTGACTCCGACAAGCCTTATCTGGGGCGGCCCTACGAGTTGCCGTTTGTTGACGCGCACCGCTCCGGCTACGTTGACCCTGACGCGGATCAAGCGACGGAGTTTCGCGCCATCAGGACGACGATTGAGTCATACGTGCGGGAGGGTGCGAGCGTCGAAGCCCGCAAGCAGACTATCAATTTCCTCAACGGGCAATCGGCGGAGAGTTCGCAATCGGCGACGCGGGCAGGGAGTATCGCCGTCAACCGGCGCGCTCAAGGTCAGGTGAGACGGCTGCTCACCGTCGCGGGGAGCGAAGCGGACGGGCGCATTATTCCAAGTTTGAATGCGGGCGACGTGCCGGGAGACCTCGCGCTTGAGTTGGGGCGGCGCAAGCTCGCGCGCCTGAACTCTCCGCCGCGCAATGTCTCGATTGGGATTCCGTATCTGGATTTCAGGGTGCGCCGGGGAGTCGTCATCGAGGCGCAAGGGCGTGGCGGCGTGAGTCTCGGAGTGTTCATCGTGGAGGGCTACACGCGCACGTATAACAATTTGAGCGAGGGCGGTTATTCGATGTCATTGCAGGCGCGGGAGGTGAAAGGTTGAGCGCGATAACTGACACGAACGGCGCGCCGCTCACGGCGGTCAACCTGAGCCTTGCGGCGGAGTCCGACAGCGCCGTGCTCGTCGGGCGCGTCCCTTGCGCCGCCGGTCTCTATCTCGCCAGTTCGAGCGAGTCTGCAGCGCAAGTGCGCGCGCGCCGGACGGGGAGCGGGGACGCTTTCGTTGACTTGGCAGTCTCGCCGATTGACCTCTCGCCTCACGCGGGCGAAACGGTGTCGTATGACTTTCGCATCCACGCCGGAAACATCGAGGGTCGAGCGTTCGTCGCCGTACCCGTGAGAGTCACGCCTAATCCATAGCTATATACCGGGCAAATATATGGTTTCAAACAACTGTTTTCAGACCATATATTACAAATCATATACTCATATGATTTTATGATTTCGTGGATTGCCTGATTTGCGACCTCAGTTGAGGCGAAGAATCAGGCAACGGGTCTGTCATGTATATAGTTATCGAGGTGACAGGTGATGAGTGACGAGTTTTATACATCGTGGGACGGAACATCTCGCAAATGGCGATACGCCGACTCCGGACGCCCGCCCGGTGCGAGTTGTTATGACTGCCGCAGACCTTACGAGAGCATCGGGGACTGTGTTGTGCCGCCCGATGTTTGGGAGCGCATTAACCCGACTGAACACAAGGGCGCGGGTATTCTTTGTGCTAACTGCATCCTTGAGCGGTTGCATCACATCGGCGTTTCAGGCGTTACAGCTATGCTCTGGTAAATATGAGTGACTAGAAGAAACTACCCGGCGGCTCGACTCTCAATGTCACGCTTCGACGTAAACAGAAGCGACGGCCACCCGCGCGCCCCTCTCCGGCAGATCGTATCGCCACGGGCGGCGAGGGGAGCCAAGGCGCAGCGCGCGGCATCGTGCCCTTAGACGATGACGGCCCACAACTCTACGTCAGGCGCGGCGGCAAGTCGTCACTTCAATTCTTCGATTTAGGCACGCGCCTTCGTTCAGTGCCCGCCGGTTTCTCACCTCTCGAATTTCGCGCCACGGTTGCGATTGACACGCCGACTCCGCAAGAGGGCTACTTCAATGAGTATGTCGAAATAGAAACTCACTTCGAGGGCATCTACACAGAGGA
>JBAVPI010000666.1:0-5951 GCA_049692915.1 Pyrinomonadaceae bacterium | reverse complement strand
GTCGCGCAGGCCGTCAAAAGTCGTCGCGATAACTCTAAGCAAGACGTAACGCTCGTATGCGTCTTCGGGTCGCTTCAAACTTTCAACGCGCGCGGACAGTCGTGCGAGCGCGCCCTCCACAAACGCGTCGTCCCTTCCCTTACGCCCGCGCTTCATTGCCAGCAGTTCCATCCATTCGATTCCTTCGGCGCAGACCGCTTCGGGACACCAACCGTGCTTGCCGTCGAAAGTTGCGAGACGGTTGACGACGCCGAGCGCGTCGAGCGTGCGTTCGAGCAGCCGCATCTCGCGAAAGTTAAAATCGTCAACGCCGACCGTGCCGAAGAAGGCGTAAGTGAGAGACGCGTCGGGCGCGATGTCCGCGGGGAAGCCCGCGCCGCACGAGATGACGCCCGCGACGCAATTCCTGCACGATGCGGCGAGGCGGTTGGCGACGCGCGCTCCCCCCGAAAAGCCTGTCGCATAGACGCGCTCGTCGTTAATCGAGAGGCGCGCGTGCGTATCGCGCCAGAGCGTGTTGACGGTCTCCATGACGACACTTGTCGCGAGACCGTTGCGCGAATTATTCGAGCCGACGACGATGTAGCCGTATCGCTCCGCCGCCGCGCGAAAAAGTTCGACGGGCAACTTCCCGCGCCCTGCGGGATCGAAGGCGTACAGCACGGGCCACTTCCTCGCGGGCGTGTAGTTCGACGGCAGGTAGAGCGCATATGTCTGCCGCGCATCGGCTTGCGTCCCCACGCTCTCGACGATTGCGCCGCGCGGCAAATCCTCCGCCGCAAGGCAGCGCCCCGCGCCCGGCCCGATAAGAAGAGCAATGCAGGCGAGCGCCAGCCCCGTGGCAAAAAGGAATGAAGGGAGGAATGAAAGCAGGAATGAATGTTTCGTCAAGCCTGTTTTTCCGTCGGTCGGCAATTCCGGTTCGCGTCCTGTTTTTAAATGTCTGCTGACCATGATTCAAAGGTCATACGGGAACGGCGGCGCGGCATTAGTCAGGGCTTGCGCACGAGGTCAGAGCTTGCGCACGAAGCACTTGCCCGGAAGTTGACGTATCAGTTCGCGCATCTCCAAGTCGAGAAGCGCGACGGACAGTTCCGACACCGCCAGCCCGCACGACACCGCGAGCGCGTCTATGTGCGTCGGCTCGTCCGTCGAAAGCAGCTTCCAGACGTTGAGTTCAAGCCCTTCAAGTTGCTCCTGCATGCTCGATGCGACGCGTGCGCCTTTCCCCTTCTCCTTCTCCGGCGGCAGGAGTCGCGCGGCGATGTCGGGCGGCAGTTCCGCCGCCACGTCCTGCCACTGCTGCACGAGTTTAGCGCCCGCGCCCTTGATGAGATAGTTCGTGCCGAAAGAATTTCGCGAGGTGATGTTGCCGGGGACGGCGAAGACTTCGCGGTTCTGCTCCATCGCGAGCCGCGCCGTGATGAGTGAACCTGAATTTTCCGCCGCCTCGACGATGACGACGCCGAGGCTCAAACCGCTGATGACGCGATTGCGGTAAGGGAAATTTTCAGGCACGGGCGGCGTGCCGAGCGGGAACTGCGAGACGAGCGCGCCGCCACGCTCTAAAATTTCCGCCGCGAGTTTCTGATGGTCGCGCGGGTAAACTTCGTCAATGCCTGTGCCGAGCACCGCGACGGTGCGCCCGCCCGCTTCGAGCGCCCCTCGATGAGCCGCCGCGTCAATGCCCCGCGCGAGGCCGGAGATAATCGTCACGCCCCTCGAAGCCAGATCGCGCGAGAGCATCATCGAGACGTTCTGCCCGTACGTCGAACAACGCCGCGAGCCGACGACGCCCACGCACGGCGCATCGAGACACGTCTCCCATGCGCCGCGCACATAAAGTGTAATCGGCGGGTCGGCGATCTCGCGCAGCAGCGCGGGGTACGTCCCGTCGTCGAGGATGAGCACGTCCGCGCCGGGAATTTCGCGCAAACGCTCAAGCTCGCGCGCGGCCTCTTCGTGTTTGTCCTTGAGCGCAAGGCTCTCGACGGTTTCGGGGCGCAGGCGCAGACGTTCAAGCTCAGACCTGAGCGCCGCGAACACGCCTTCCGCCGACCCGAAGCGTTCCAGAAGTTTAGCCGCCGCTCGCGGCCCCACGCCCGGCGTCATGTTCAAAGCAATCCAGTCTTTCATATGAGGAAACGATTAGCAGTCAGCGATTGGCAACCGGCGGTCGGCTTTGGCATGTCGGCAAACAAACGGGTTCCGTGTGAACGAACAGCTTCCGATGAGAGCGAAGCTGACCGCTGTTTGCTGACCGCCGACTGCTTTCTGATGGCGGAGGCGTGTGGGAATCGAACCCACCCAAGCCTGCTCTCACAGGCTCGCTGACGGTTTTGAAGACCGCGCCATTCACCAGAACAGATGCGCCTCCCTGTGACAGGCACAAGACGCTACGCGCCGTGCGTGCCGCTTGTCAAGAGGTACGCGCGACGCGTGACGGGGAAGTATGACGACCCGTGCGCGAAGGAATGTCTCCAAGCTAATTCATCGAAGTGTTAGAGAAGTTTGCACTTCAATTTTTTGAAGACCTCGTCGATGGGACACGCGTAGGTCTGTGTGCCGTTGCCAGCGTAGAGCAGCCCGACGATGTCGCCGCTCGCGCGCATGATGGCCGAGCCTGAGTCGCCGTGGTCGCTGAACATCGTCCCGTTAAGACCCTCGATGACGATGGAGCGCGCGAACCAACTCGGGCCGTCCTTGTACTGTACGGGGCCGACGACCGTGGCGACGCTCTTGATCTCGCCGAAGGTCAAACCTGTGGTGCGTCCGACCTTAAAGACCCGGTCGCCGACCTTGGGCGTGGCGACGCCCGTTGGCTTGGGCTGGAGGCGGGTCGGGTGGTAGCCCTGTCCGAAGGCAACGCCGTTAGCGAGCGTCGCGACGCCAGCATCAATTAAGTTCAAGATTGCGCCCGTGGCGACGTTCGCGCCCGGCGCGCTCGGACGGATGCGCGTGAAGTCCGTCAACGTCGCAACCTGCTGGCCGGGCACGATGGCCGAAGCGCCCGCCTGGAGGATGCGATCCGTACCCTTTTTCCCGTGATTCTCCCCGGCGACGACGTGGTTGTTTGACAGTATCGCCGCTTTGCCGTTTGCCAGTTTAACGAAACAACCGAGCGTGCCGATGATGATGAAACCCTGATTGATCATGCCCGTCCGCACGTCGTTGTCGAAATTCTGGATTTGCAGCCCGCCGCACAGGGGACGAAAGGTGGACTGCTCGATGACATGACTGGAAGCGGTGGGCGAGCCGGGGCCTGAGAACGGCACTTTCAAATGCGGCGTGATGTCGTTCGGCGACTCGCGCAGTACGAGCGGGACGCTCTTGATCGTTTGTGGAACGTTCTTCGGCTTGGCGGCATTCACGCCCAACACAGCCCCGAAGGGCACGATTGGCGCGCTATTGCGCACGACGAAAAAGCCGTATTCGTCTTCGTGTCGCCCAATGCCGACCGAGCGGATTGTTGAGTCTTTGAAGAGGGTGTTGGCAGCCGTGTCCAGATTAGCGGCAGCTTGTTCGTAGGGAACGCCCATCAGTTTTACTCCTTTATTGTTGAGAAGCGGACGGCACGATGAGGATCGTAAAGCCGTAGATGGAAAAGCGCCGCAAATTATATATTAGAAGTTCGGGCGGGTAAAGAATTTTTTCCGGTCATCCAGGGCTGACTGCGTGCGGCGGACTACGCGCGACCCGCGCCTGAACTGCGACGGTAAGGCGTTGAAGCCGCGGGAGACAAGTCAATGACGCTCGGTGCGTATGTCCGACCTTAAAGACGATTTAGCAGGGCCTACTGCGGGCGCGGAGCCGTCCATTCCGTCTGGACGACGATCGGGACGCTTTCACCGTCAAGCTCGACCTCTTGCGGGAAGTCGCCTGCCTTTCCCGATTCCACACTCAAACTGAGCGCGGCGGCGTGGTCTTGATGCGGGAGTTGCGTCACGCCTAAGGCATAAGCCCCCTTGTAGTCGCCCAGCAGACGGCGGTGCAACTCTGGCCGCTCCACGAGTTTCGCGAGCCGTTCGACTTTCATCTCATGATCCTCCAACTTGATATCCGTGCCGTGAGTTTACCTCCACATCGGCCCGGCCACAACCCGCGAAATAAAGGCGCGCGTCAGATGTCCGGCTTCTTGACAACGACCGCCGTGCGCCCTAAGCTATTTATCGAACGCTCGTTCGATAAATAGCTTAGGGTGTGTTTCCTAATACAACTGGCGCGGGCGGTTCGCTCCTTTCCGGAGCATTGGCAAGATTATTCGGAGTCAGGTCTTGATGATTAATTTTGAAACTTCGCCGGAGCAATACCGGCACTGGAAACTGAACATTGACGGCGCGGTCGCATCGCTCTCGATGGACGTGGACGAGAACGAAACGCTGGCCGAAGGCTACAAGCTCAAGCTCAACTCCTACGACCTCGGCGTGGACATCGAACTCGCCGACGCCGTCCAGCGCCTGAGGTTCGAGCATCCGGAAGTGCGCGTCGTCGTCGTCAAAAGTCTCAAGCCGCGCATCTTCTGTGCGGGCGCGAACATCTACATGCTCGGCACTTCGTCGCACGCCTTCAAGGTCAACTTCTGCAAGTTCACGAACGAGACGCGCTGCGGTATCGAGGACGCTTCGGCCAACTCCGGCCAGCGTTACGTCGCAGCCTTGAACGGCACGGCGTCGGGCGGCGGCTACGAACTCGCCATCGCGTGCGACCAAATATTTCTCGTGGACGACGGCAACTCGGCCGTGTCTCTGCCGGAAGTCCCACTGCTCGGCGTGCTGCCGGGCACGGGCGGCCTGACGCGGCTCGTGGACAAGCGCAAGGTGCGCCGCGACCGCGCCGACGTGTTCTCGACGCTGGCGGAAGGCTTGAAAGCCAAGCGCGCGAAAGAGTGGGGATTGATTGACGGCCACTTTCCGACGAGCAAGTTCGAGGACGGGATGGCGTCGCACGTACGCGAACTTGTAGAAGCCGACGGACGGAAAGAAACCGGCCCCGGCATCAAGTTGAATCCGCTCGAAGTGGAAGCGACGGCGGACGGGCGCGAGTACAAGTATGTGAGCGTCAAGCTCAACCGCGAAGGGCGCTACGCAGACTTAACAGTGCGCGGCCCCGAAGCGGATTTGCCGACCAATGTGGGAGAGATTCTGTCGCTCGGCGACGCCTACTGGCCGCTCCGCGCTTACAGAGAGTTGGACGACGCGCTGCTTCATTTGAGAGTCAACGAGCCGCTCATCGGACTCGTCTGCCTGCACACCGCGGGTGCGATTGATGACGTGCTCGCCGTTGATAAAACGCTCGTCGCCAACCGCGATCACTGGCTCGTGCGAGAGATACTGCTGCACATGGCGCGCGTGCTCCGCCGTCTGGATTTGACGGCCAAGAGTTTCTTCGCGCTCGTCGAGCCGTCGAGTTGCTTCGCAGGCAACCTGCTCGAACTCGCGCTCGCCTCAGACCGCACGTACATGCTCAACAGCGAAGACGCGCGGGTCGAGTTGGCGACGGGCGAGTTGAACGCGGGCGCGCTGCCGATGGGCAACGGTTTGACGCGTCTGCAATCGCGTTTCCTCGCCGAGCCGGAGAAGGCGGGCGCGGCGCTGGCGCACGACGGCGTGTTCGACACGGAAGCGGCGGACGAGGCGGGCCTCGTTACCTTCGCGCCCGACGATCTTGATTGGGACGATGAAATTCGCGTCGCCATCGAAGAGCGCACTTCGCTCTCGCCCGACGCGCTGACGGGGATGGAAGCGTCGCTCCGTTTCGCCGGGCCGGAGACGCTCGACACCAAAATTTTCGGGCGGCTCACCGCATGGCAAAACTGGATTTTCCAGCGGCCCAATGCCGTCGGTGAGCACGGCGCGTTAACGAACTACGGCAAGCCGACGCAGTCGCAGTTCGATTACAAGAGGACTTAAAAGCCGTGAATCGTGAATCGTCAATCGTGAATAGAAGGCAGC